>JABFRG010000876.1 GCA_013141295.1 Polyangiaceae bacterium | reverse complement strand
GCCTCGCGGACCGCGCGCACGCGCACCTTGGGGTTGCCCTTGGTGCTCCGGTGCGCCTGCACCGCGTTGCGCACCAGGTTGATGACCACCCGGCGGAACATCTGCCGGTCGATGGCGCAGGGAATGGACTTCTCGGGGATCTGCCACTCGACGTCGACGTTCTCGGTGAGGAGCGCCTCGGCGCCGTCGCCGCCCAGGGTCGGATCCTCGATGCGCTGGTCGCGGCAGTCGGAGAGAAAGTCGCGGAGATCGGCCGATGCGAGCTCCGCCTGGGGAAGCCGCGCGAAGTTGGAGAAGTTCGCCACCAGGCGCCGCAGGGTCCCCACCTCTTCTTCGACGATCTCGAGGGTGGTGTCGAGCAGCTGGGTGTAGCGCGCGTCGCCCCCGGCATACTTCCGGTGACACTCCTGCACCGCCAGCTGGATGGGCGTGAGGGGGTTCTTGATCTCGTGGGCCAAACGCTGCGCCATCTCTTGCCAGGCGCCCATGCGCTGGAGAAACTCGATGCGCGAGCGGGCCTGGCCCACCTCGCTGGTCATCTTGTTGAAGGCCCGGGCCAGCTCCGTGAGCTCGTCGCTGCCGGTGACCGGCACCTGTACCGACAGATCGCCACCGGCGACCTTGCGGGTGGCCAGGCTCAACCGCTCGATGCGCTTGGTGAGGCCACGCGCCAAGAGAAAGCCGAGCACCGCGGTGACCACGATGGTGAGGGCCAGCAGGGCGGAGAAGGCATTGGTGTATCCTACATACAGTTCCGTACGCGAGACCTCGAGCTGATGGTAGGTGTTGACGATCTGCCCGCTGGCCTCCAGCTCGTCGAGGCGCTTGCGTGGCACCGCGAAGGTGGCCACCAGGAACACCTCGGAGACGCGCCCCTGCCCCAGCGATAGCTTGGTATCGAGGCTCTTCTCCTGGTCCTTGTCCACGGGTGTGCCCCGGTCCTTCTGCCCGAGGGTGGACTCGTCCTCGTTCTCCACGCGCAGCGCCACCAGGCCCTGAAAGCGGGGGAAGAGCGTCTCCAGACGGGCGTTCACCGCCGTGGCGTCGCCGGCGGTGGCGGCGCTCTTCAGCGCGTCGTCGGCGGCGATGGCCTGCCCCTGGTGACGCATGTCGTCCTTCACCGCTTTGACGTAGTCCTTGTACACGTCCACGCCGCGATCGAGCTGGGTGCCCACCTCGGGGTTGAACCACAGCGCCGACGCCTGGCGAAACATCGAGCTCGCCAGGTACACGGCGCTCACCAGCGGCAAGGTGGCGGTGAGGAGGATCACCAGCGCGAGGCGCACCTCGGTTCTTCCGAACAGGAGGCGCGCAAGACGTGACCGCGGCGATACGGGAGTCATCGCCGCCGAGTGTAGCGAAATCCGCGGCGGCGCGCGGCGACCGGGCGCACAATAAGCGTCGATCCGTACAATCATGTCCGGAATATGCGGATGGCCACCGGGGTGCTCCGGCCACACGCTGAAGGGTATGAAGCCCATCGCCTCCCTCGCCACTGCCCTCGGTCTTCTCGGCGCGTGCTCGGCGGGCGCCCGCGAGCCCGCCCACGCCACGCCGGAACCCACGAGCAACACGCCCCCGGCGCCTTCGCCCCGCGTTCCCACCGCCGACGAGAGCCTCGCGGCCCTGCGCGCGCTGAACGTCTTCGAGGTCCGCGGCATCGCGGTCGGCAAGGAGACGGGAAACTGCTACGGCCCCTGCCCGGCGCAGGTGGAGGCCCTGGCGGCATTCACCAAGGTGGCCGTCGACGCGGCGACGCACCCGGAGCGCGACGCACAGATGGACTGCAGCATCCCCGACGCCCAGAACCTGCAGACCCTGAAGGACCTGCAGGTGGTGGAGCTGGGCGACCTGGTGCTGGAGAAGCCCGCTCCGGTTCCCCATTGCTACAACATTCCCCGGGCCCACGCCCTGGCGCGCATCGCCCGAGCGTTTCGCAAACCATGATGCACGCCGGCGTGGGTCTCGACATGCAGTGGGGGAGCGGCTTCGTCTCCGGCGTCGACGGCGATCGCGCGAGTGACGACGTGGTCGCATTTCTGCTGGCGCACGCAGGGCGCTTTCGCCATCTCTTCGTTTCCTGGCAGCCCAAAGGCCGGCAGCGGCTCGACGCGCGCGACTACTTCCCGGCGTTCGACGACCTGTTCCAGCGCCTGGGGTCGCACTATCCACTGCGCGCCTTGCACCACACCGCGCTCAACCTGGGTGCGATGGAGCCGTACGAGCGCGGCGCCATCCTCGACCTCACCTGCGCGCTGGTGGAGCGCTACCGCTTCGCGTGGGTGAACGAGGACGTTGGGCTGTGGTCGCTTCACGGCAAGCCGCTGCCCTACCCGCTTCCGCCGTATCTCACGACCGCCGGTCTGCGGGCGGCCATCGCGAGCACGCGCCAGGTGCAGGCCGCGCTGCCGGTGCCGCTCTTGGTGGAGTTTCCCGGCTTCTCGTGGGGCATGTCGCCGGTGGTCGGACGCATGCACGCCTACGACTTCTTCCGGGTACTGGCGGAGGAGGCCGACGTCCAGGTCACCCTCGATACCGGGCACCTGCTCTCGTACCAATGGATGCGCGGCCTCCGCGGGGAGGACTTGCTCTCGGAGCTGGAGCGCTTGCCGCTCGACCGCTGCTTCGAGATTCACCTCTCCGGCTGCGACGTGGAGGGCGAGGCCTTCCACGACCGGCACCACGGCGTGCTGCTTCCGGAGCAGCTCGAGCTCCTGCGGCGTCTGATGCGCTCGTGCCCGAATGCGCGCGCCTGCACCTACGAGGATCCGGCAGTGCGAACGGGCGGCCGGGTCACGGAAGAGTCCGCCCCGTCCTTGACGGCGTTTCTCGGGGCGGTGGCCGGCCCGTGATGCGCATCGACGAAGTGCTGTGCGCGCTGGTGTACCGGCGATCGTTCCGGGAGCGCTTCCGCGCGGGTGAGCGCGCCGAGCTGGGCATCGACCCGGCGGACGAGGCAGACCTGACGGCGATCGACCTCGACGAGCTGGATCGCACTGCCGACGTCACCTGTCGGGCGCTGCTCGAGGCCTCGCATCGCGGAGTGGGCAATCTGCGCGACGCGTTCCCTCGCAGTATACGTGCATACTGCACGATACGAGACGAGACCGACCTCCCCTTCGACTTCGCAGACTCGCAGGCCTTCGCGGAATTCGGACGCGACGCCCCCGGGCCGCCCATGGAGGCGGTCTTCGGCGACTTCCTGGAGACGGCGCTCGACGCGCAGTGGCAACCGGTGGTGCGCGAGGAGCGGGCGCTGGCGGTCTTGCGTGCGTTGGTGGTGACGCCCACGCCGGCCTTCGCGATTCCCGACTGGGTGCGTGCGGCCCCGGCGGGCCACTACGCCGTGGTGCGGCGCGCCGAGGCTCCGCTCCTGGTGGCGGCGCTGAACGGGCGCCTGGTGACCGGCCCGGTGACGCCGCTGATTGCCGGAATCCTCGAGGGTGACGCGGTGGAGGCCACCGCGGTGCGCGCGGAGCTCCGGGCGATGGGGTTAGTCGCCTGACCGAATCAGAGGCCCCACCACAGCATCTCGTGGGCGACGGTGCGTTCGTTCTCGGCGCGAATAACCTCGATCTTGTCGCCCTTGAAGCGGACCACCGGCTCGGGGAACGCATCGCAGGGCATGAAGGCCGACTTGCGGAAGCCCTTGGCATCGAGCCAGAACAGGTGGAAGCCCATGCGCGAGAGGCCGTACACGAGGAGCATGCGCCCGCCGCCCACCCAGCGTATCTCGAGCCACTTGAACTCGAGCTCGGCGAAGCGCTCGGCCGAAGGAAAGTCGCTGCCGAAGTCCTTGATCTCCGGCGCGTTGGCCTTCATGTACTTGTAGAATACATCGTAGCGGATCTTGGTGAGCCGGGGAAAGGTGCGCTCCTCCTTGGCCAGCACCGGCAAGGCGGAGAAATCGGTGGTGGGCTCCTCGACGAAGGTGCGATAGCGATCGCCGAGGGTGCGGGTGCCGAGCTCGTCGTCGGAGAGCGCCTTGAGCCACCAGTGGAACACTGGAAGATCGGCCTCGCCGGCCTGGCTCTTCAGGAACACCAGGCTCTCCCACATGGGACGGCGGAGGCGCCAGGTGCCGCCGTGGTTCTGCTCGATGCAGCGCCCCAGGTACGCCGCCCCGTGCACCACGATGTTGAAGAGATCGCCGCGGGCGATCCAGGCTTCGCGGCGCTCGGCGGTGAGCGCCACGCCCAGGTGGTGGATGCTCGCGTCGGTGCCGTCGAGGGCGATTCCCAGCTCTTGCCCCATGAGCGCCTGGAAACGCGCGGCGGCGTCGGCGAGGTGCAGGGCGAGCTGGGGGTTGTTCGCCGGGTTGGCGTCGGTGCTCCGCGCCTTGCCGAGATCGCTCGCGGCGTCGGGCGGGTAGTTGGGGAGGAAGAATTCGGTGAAGAGCGATTCGGCGGTGCGCGCCATGGGCCCTGACTAGCACGGCTTTGCAGCAACCCGCGCCAACTCTGGCCGATGGGCGCGAATGCGAGACGTCTCGGCGCAGCGTGGTAAGTCAGGGTCGACCATGCCCCCGCCCTCTCTCCGTCCGTATCAGCGGGCCGCCATCGAAGCGGTGGTAGCGGCGCGGCGCGCGGGGGTTCGACGCATGGTGGTGTGCCTGCCCACCGGCGCCGGCAAGACCGTGGTGTTCTCGCACCTGGCCAAGCTCGCCAAGAAGCAGGTGCTGGTGCTGGCCCACCGGGAAGAGCTCCTTTCGCAGGCCAAGGACAAGCTCGAGCGGGCCCTCGATGCCGGCACGGGGCGCGGCTCGCCGATCGTCGCCATCGAACGGGGCGCCGAGCGGGCCTCGCAGGACGCCAAGGTGCTGGTGTGCTCCATCCGCTCGCTCCACGAGAAGCGTCTCACCCAGGTGCTGGCGGGACGCGACTTCGGGCTGGTCATCTACGACGAGTGCCACCACGCGGCGGCCGAGGACAACCTGCGGGTGC
Organism: Polyangiaceae bacterium; assembly: GCA_013141295.1. Taxonomy (GTDB): domain Bacteria; phylum Myxococcota_A; class Polyangia; order Polyangiales; family Polyangiaceae; genus JABFRG01. The sequence goes on along the minus strand of JABFRG010000876.1, from coordinate 9,866 downwards.
TGCGGCAACTGGGTGCCTTCGATCCGCGCTGGACCGGAACCCTGCTGGGCTTCACCGCCACCACCGAGCGTGGCGACGGCAAAGGGCTCGACGAGGTCTTCGAGCGCATCGTGTACGCGCGGTCCTTGCCGGAGATGATCGGCGACGGGTTCCTCGCGCCCTTGCGCGGCTTTCGCGTCTCCACCGCCGCCGACCTGCGCGGCCTCTCCGGCAAGGGCATGGACTTCGACGAAGAGGAGCTGGCGGAAGCGGTCGACATCGAGGAGCGCAACGCCCTGGTGGCCCGGTCGATCCAGGAGCTGGCCCGGGACCGCCGGACCATCGCCTTCTGCGTCACGGTGAACCACGCGCGCAACCTGTGCCGCTCGCTCAACGTCCTCGGGGTTCCGGCGGGCATCGTGCACGGGGCCATGCCAGCCGACGTGCGCGCCCGGGCCCTCGAAGACTTTCGTGCAGAGCGCACGCAAGTGCTCACCAACGTGGCGGTCCTCACCGAGGGCTTCGACGATCCCGGCGTGTCGTGCATCGCCATGGCCCGCCCCACCCGCTCCGAGGGCCTCTACGCCCAGTGCGTGGGGCGAGGAACGCGGCTCTCGCCCGGGAAGAAGGACTGCCTGGTGCTGGACTTCGTGGATCTCTCGAACCTGAGCCTGTGCTCGCTCCCTTCGCTGTTCGGCGCGCCCCGCGACATGGACCTGCAGGGCGAGGACGCACGGGAAGCGGCCCGCGCCTGGCAGCAGATCCTGTTCGATCATCCGGGCTTCGAGCTGGAGGCCGGCGCGCTCACGCTGAGCGAGATTCAGGATCGGGCCGAGAGCTTCGACCCCCTGCGGCTCCGGGCCGATGCCGAGGTCCGCGCCATCTCGCGCAACGCCTGGTTCTCGCTGGGTCGCCACGGCGTGGGCCTGCACTTCGAACGCAAGTCGGGGAAGAAGACCGAGGCGCTGGTGCTCAAGCGGGGCGGCCGCGGCAAGGTGTGGGAGATTCACCTCGACGGCAAGCTCATGGACAAGTACTCGCGCATGGAAGAGGCCGTCGCTGCGGTGGACTACGAGATCGATCGCATGGGCCGCGGCGCGTCGCTGTCTGCGCTCCCGGGAGCGCCCTGGCGCAAGGCCGCTGCGCCCCCGTCGCTCCTCGAGGAGACCGCGAACGCGCGAAAGCAAGGCGGCGTGCTCGGGTGGGCCGACGCCCTGCAGCTCGAAGTCTGGCAACGCGTCGTGGGCAAGCCGAAGAAAGGCTGAGGGCCACCTCCGGGTCACGGCCCGTGGGGTTTCTGGACCCCGCATGGGGGCATTTTCCCCCGCAGTTTTCTCGGCATTTTCGTGTTTCCGCTCTCTCCGGCGAGGCATGCACCTTGCGGAAGTTCCCTCGGAACCCCGCCCCGGAGAGTCGAAGTTGAGAGCCCCCACTGCGCTGTTGATCGTCCTTTGTGCGTGCGAGGTGTCCACGCTGCCCCCGTGGACGTCCACCCAGCCAAGCCCTGCTGACGCGGGCGCAGCGCCCGCGAGAACCGACGGCGGCGCTTCGTCGGATGCCGGCCCGTCCGCTACCGCGGACGCACGACCCAATCCTGCGCCCGGAGGCTGCCCCGGCGTCTTCTGCGAAGACTTCGAGTCCGGAAAGCTGGACCCGGCGGTATGGACGCGACAACTGGTCGACACACCGAACCAGGTGTCCGTGCAGTCCACCAATGTCGCGCACGGAACCTACGCCGCAAAGTTCCACGCGAAAGGCGGTACCAACTTCGCGACCATCATCGCGGAGAAGCTCCCGGCGTCGCTGGCGACCGACTACTTCGGTCGGATGTCGTTCATGAGCACCGACTTCCCAACGGAGAACGGGGGTCACACGGCGTTCATTTGGTCTTCCAACGACCCGACCAAGTACCCCTACCAAGACCACCATCTGGAAGTCGGCAGCTACGTCGGTGGCGGCCAGCCCACGTGGCAGCTCACATACTGGACCGGCGACGGTCCCGAGTATCCGGCCGCCGGCGGGCGAATTCCGAAGAACGCGTGGGCGTGCGTCGAATGGGAGTTCAATGACGTGCCCGAGCAAGCGGCGGTGTGGGTCAACGGTAGCGCCGCGCCCGAAGGGTTCGAGTCGCGGTCCATGGGTGGTGGGGCTTCGGGACTACTCGGCAAGATGGTCACGCTGGGAATCGGGTTTCGCACTTTCCACCCCAACGGTGCCCCCGACATCGACGTATTCGCCGACGATATCGTGCTCGACACCAAACGCATCGGGTGCCCGAAATGAATGTCAAAAAGCTTCAGAAAGGTGACCGCATGGGGGCAGCGAAGGGAATTGCACCTCTGCTCGTCAGCTGCCTTGTCGCCGGCTGTATCGGCACCATCGGAGACGGCGACGATCAGGGCGCGGGCCAACCGGGATCGCCACGACCAGGGAACCCGCAGGGCGTACTCGCCGTTCCGATTGCTCGGCTCACTACCGAGCAATACCAGCGCACCTTGCGCGACCTGTTTCCGGGGTTGACCCTTCCCGTGGTGAACCTACCGCAAGAGGCGGTCGTCGGCGGCTTCCTCAACAACGCGCGGGGTCAGGCGCCTTCGCCGACCCTGATTGAGCAACTGCAGGAGAATGCCTCGGCGATCGCGGCCCTCGCGGTAGCGTCTCCCACCAAAGTTCTCCCTTGCACCGTGGCGGCGCCGACGGACGAGGTTCCCTGCGGGCACAAGTTCATCGAAACCTTCGGCAAACGTGCATTTCGCCGTCCACTGGCCCCGGAAGAGCGCGATCGCCTCGAAGCGAATTTCGACGCTTCGAGGGCCAGCTATGGATTCCCAGTCGCCTTGCGCATGGCCATCGAGACGATGCTGCAAGCGCCTCAGTTCCTGTATCTGGTGGAGGTGGGGGAGATCGAGCCGGATGGCAGGTACCGTCTCGGGCCCTACGAGATCGCCAGCCGCATTTCGTACTTCATCTGGAACACCATGCCGGACGACGCGCTCATCGCCGACGCCGAGGCCAAGAAGCTCGATACCGCTGCGGGCGTCGATGCCGCTGCGCGACGTCTCCTCGCCGATCCTCGGGCGCACGAAGCAGTGGCCACGTTCCAGGAGCAATGGCTTCGTCTCGGTAAAATCGACAGTCTCTCGCGCAATACGACTTCCTTCCCCTGGTGGAACGACGGTTCGTCCGCCGACCTACTCTCGTCCACGCGAACCTACGTCGACTACCTCTTCTGGGAACGAGGAAAGCTCGGCGACTACTTCACCGACTCGAATGGATTCGTGAACGACAATCTCGCGAAGCTCTTCGGCGCAGCGGCCCCCGGCGGAACGAAGCAGACCCGGGTGCCGCTCGACCCGACCCAGCGTTCGGGGATCATCACCTACCCGGGTTTGATGGCGGCGTTCGCCCACAGCCTGGACGACTCGCCGGTACAACGCGGCGTATTCGTACTCGATCGCTTTCTGTGCGCCCCGCCCGACCCTCCTCCTCCCAACGTGAATCAGTCGCCCCCGGCGCAGGGTCCCACTCCGAAGACCACGCGCGATCGCTTCGCACAGACCCACGAACAAGGGTCCTGCGCCAACTGTCACAAGTACATCGACGGAGTGGGATTCGGCTTCGAGCACTACGACGCAACCGGCGCTTGGCGTACGACCGATTCCGGCCAACCCGTGAACGCATCGGGAGAGCTCACCAGGACCGATGTCGACGGACCGTTCAACGGAGCAACCGAGCTCGCCAAGAAGCTCGCGACGAGTCGGCAGGTACAGACCTGTGTGGCGCGACAGTGGCTGCGCTATTCGCTGGGCCTGGACACCATCGAGATCAACGACGCTATGACCAAGCCGGTCGCGCAGGCCTTCGTGGATCGCGGGCTCGACGTTCGCGAGCTCGTCGTTGCCGTGGCAACGAGTGACGCATTTCGCTACCGAGTGAGGACGCAATGAACGGACAACGGATCTCGCGGCGAGGGATGCTACAGGCGCTGGGCATCGGCGGATTGGCGGCCGCACTGCTACCGCACGGGCTCTCGTTGACCCCGGGCCTCGCCCAGGCCGGGCCTACCAGGATACCGAAGCGCATCCTGTTCGTCTACGGAATGGGGTCCATCCGGTCCTTCTATCCCCCGGTCGGAATCGGCGGAAAGGCGCCTACCGAAACCCAATGGGCGCTCGGTCCGCTCCACGGAGCACTGGCGGGAATGGAGTCCAAGCTGATCATCACCGATGGCATCGACATGTCGGTAGACGGCGTATCCCAGCCGGCGGCGGCGAACGCCCACATCAACGGCGGCACCGAAGCGATGACCGGCGCGAAGCGGGTCAGCGGCTCTCTGGCGGGCGCCATTTCCATCGACCAGTACATCGCACGGGGGCTCAATTCGCCGAGCCCCATCACCAAGATTCCGTCGCTCAAGCTCTCGAGTGCGTGCAATGGCGGCGACGCCGAAGGCGGGCCGCACTACATCGCGTCGGGGCAAGTCATTTCCCCCGAGCGCAACCCAGCCACGGCGTTCAACCGTGTCTTCGCCGGGTTCGCGCCTCCGTCGCAGAACCCGGCGGACGTCAAAGCCGCCGAGGCGGCGCTCGCCCAGAAGAAGTCGGTCCTTCAGAGCGCCACCAAGGAGTTCTCGGCGATTTCCACCAAGCTTGCCGCCGAGGACAAGAAGAAGCTCGAGGCGCACGCGGCGGCGATTTCCGACCTCGAGGCTCGCCTTGCACTGCGCGGCTCGGGAGTCTCGTGCGCGCCCCCCGATGCTGCGTACAAAGCCGACCTGGGAAAGTTCGGCGGGGTCGGTGCCCACCCGCTGGCCGACTTCGACCTCGACGCGCGACTGGTCACGGCCGCGTTCTCCTGCGACCTGACGCGCGTCGCGACCATTCACCTGCCCACCCACTACGACCTCGAGTCGACCATCGGGTACTCCGGAGGCATGTTCGGCACCAGCGACTCCCACGACCTGACCCACAAGACGAACGATTCGAGTGCCGCCCTCTGGAACGACGCGGCTGCAATGGCCATGATCAAGAAGGTCCACACGACCCAGGCGCAGCTTTTCCGGCGCACGCTCGACCTCTTGAACGCCATTCCGGAGAGTGACGGCGGTTCGCTCCTCGACCACACCGTGGTCCTCTGGTGCTCTCAAATTGCCGAGGGTGGTCACGAGGTCACGGAGCTACCCTGGATTCTCGCGGGCGGCGCCGGCGGCGCGTTCCGCACCGGTCGCTACCTCAAGTTTGCTCGACCGGGCGGACGAGGTCCCTCGCACAACAATCTGTTCGTTTCCCTGGCGAACGCAGTCGGCGTCCCCACCACAACGTTCGGCGAGTCTTCGGTCTGCACCGGACCGCTGGCAGGCCTGTGAGCACGTCTCATGAAGTACTCATTCCAACATCGATGCAGCACGGCGGTGGGGACCTTGGTTTGTGCGACGGCGCTTCTGCACGCGAGTAGGGCCGAAGCGACCGAGCCTCGGCGGGTCGTCGTGATGGTCGAAGGCAAAGAGAGTGAACCTGCTCGTCAGGAGATCACCAGCGCCCTGGCGGGGAACGCGGTGGTCGAGCCGAGTCGAGATCTGAGTGCCGCGTTGGCACAGGGCGGTCAGCGGGGCGCCTTGGGCGCCTCACTCAACGATCCGCGAAAGCACGACGCGGTTCTTTCCCGCGTGGTGGCCGCCGCGCACACGCTTCGCCTCGACAGGGTGGTCGTAGTGACGCTCGGCGGCCCAGGTCACGCGGGGCAAGCGCGCGTGCGCATCGTCGACGTGAATGGGCAACGCGATACGGTGGCCGAGGTTCCGTGGAAGCGCGGCGAGGGCGCCGTCGGACGCAAGGTACGCGACGAAGTAGAAGTGACGCCCGGCCCCTCGTCGGCAGATTCGGCGACGGAGTCCGCTTCCGCGCCTGCTGTCTCGCCGACGACGGTGGACTCCGGCGCGCCCCCGACGTCGCCACGCAAAACGGACTCATCGTCGAAACGTGGGTCGATCGTGGAAGGCGCGCTCGGCTTCGGGGCCGCCGGCCGGCGTTTTCGCTACTCCGACCCCCTCTCCACGGGCCTGCGTCGGTACGACCTGAGCGCCGCGCCCATGATCGGGGTGTCCGGAGGCGTGTATCCCTTCGCATCGCTCTCTCGGACGGTCGATGCGGGCTTGACGGGTGGCTTCGCCAGCGCCGTCGGTGTGAGCTCGGAGTCCCGCGACGGGGCCGACCTCGGGACTCGCTGGTCGAGGTTCTTCGTGGGCGCACGAGGGCGCTGGCACGCAACCGGCGCGATGACGCTCGGTCTCGACCTCGCGTACGCCGGCGAGACGTTCACGTTCGAAGAGTCGCGTATCGACGCGCAAGTGCCGAGCGTGGGTTATCGATTCGTTCGAGCCGGCGCCGACGTCGCAGTGTCGTTCGGACGCTTCGGCATCGAGGCCGCTGCGGCCTACGACGCCGTCACCGCGGCGGGCTCGGTGGCCAATCGCTTCCCGCGAGCCTCAATCGGCGGTTTCGACTTCGCGGTTGGCCCCTCGGTATCTCTCGGCTACGGGTTCTCGGCAGTTGCCAAGCTCGAGTACCGACGCCTCGTCTACGCGATGCACCCCGAGCCCGGAGACCGGTTCGTGGCGGGCGGTGCGATGGACGAGCTCTATGGCCTTCAAGGAGGCGTCGCGTATGCTTACTAGATACTTTTTGCTCGTCGGCATTGGCGCTTTTGGCTTTGCGGTCGGCTGCGCGGGAACGCTCGATGACCCCGATCGCTTTCGCCCCGACGCCGAAGCAGCCCCGGTCGCGACCGCGACGCCCGCACCCGCGGCAAGCTGTGGCGACGTCGAAGTTTCCATCGTCCGTCTCCGCTGCAGCTCGTGCCACGGCGCAACCGGCGGCACCGCCGGCCTCGATCTGGAGACCCCGGGCGTTCTCGCTCGGCTGGCCGACAAGCGCACCGTCGACGGGACCGCCCGCCTGGTGGTCAAGGGCAATGCGGAGAGCAGCGCCCTGTTCACCAAGCTCGGCAAGACGCCTCCCTTCGGCAGTCGGATGCCGACGGGTACGCCGCTGAGCGATAGCGACATCGCGTGCGTGAAGGCCTGGATCGACGCGGCGCAGTGAAACATCCGTCATGCCAGCGCCAGTGAGTGCGTGCTCAGTCTGTTGGCCGGGCGCGCTCGAAGGACCCTTCTCTGCTCATCGGTATAGATAGACTCACCCCAGCCCGGGCCGTTTTACCCAACCCGGCACACAGGGCAGGCCGAGATCATCGAGCAGTACGATTCTACGAAGTCGTATCTGGATACAAGTTAGATATCTTCCATCGTGTTGCACGACGTGACGATCGCGATCACACGTAAGCTCTACATGAAGTTGGCGCCAATGGACAGAGGGGTGGGGCTCGCCGTCCCTTGCTGTCAACTTCTCTTGAAAACAGCGAAGAACACTCTGTCGTCCAAGAACGGCTCCTTCGCCATCAGAACGAGCCCCGATGCGCCGCTCGAAAGGCGTCCGAGTGTGGTCGCCTCTGCGTGCGAGAAGACGCTGTAGTTGAGCGTGCTTCCTCACCTGGCCGGGTCTCCGGCGAGAAGCGTGGCTACCGGGGCTCTCGGTGATGGTCCCCTCCCTCGCGCTCGTAAACTTGATGCATACCGCGTGCTCCTAGTTCCGCGGTGGTATGAGCTCGACAGCTTTCTGATACAAAGCCGCTATGGTTTCCGAGGTTACCGGGGTTCCGCTGGAACAGGCAGACCGTTCTTGCACGTAGCGGTATTGTGTTCCATTTCGGACGACATCGAGGCTCAGAACCTGCGCGTCGGTCGGACAGGATTCTGGACGAGGGGCCGTACGCACCTTCGCGAGGGCCATACGGGCCTCGCCGACTTCGGTGTTGGTGAGTGTGCGGGACACCGTCGTCCGCCTCGCTTCGACGCACCCGGCGCCGGTTATGGTCTTGTTGACGAGGTCAATCGTCCAGAAGCCGGAGGTTCGGCAGTTTGCACCGGGCGCGGTGAATCCGGCGCTCTGCTGGATTGTGAAGGAGCTGACCTTCGACGTAGTGAGGTCGTCATCGACGGGGCCATTGGTATCTTCACCTCCAGAGCCGCAGGCTGCCAAAAGAACGGAGGCGCAGAATGTCGAAACAATTTTTTTGCAGAAGTACATAAAATGATCTCACGGTTGGAATTGAGCACTACGCGTCAATGAGACAGAATAAATTGTGGGTCTCGCCACAAAGCACTATTCTGAATCGTCCATGAGCCGGAAGGCGAATGGGACGATGTTGGGAAAATGCGGGCGCGCACCGGTTCGCAGACCGAACCGACGTCGGTCTATCGTTCCTTCGCAGCAGCCCGACGTTCTGCCGTCGGACCACAATCCATCACTTGCAGCGCGCGCGCTCGCAGCGGAGCGAATCTTGGCAAAGCATGTCGAGACCGTCCTGACACCGCGAGCCTGCGCCCCCCAGATCGGCCTTCGCGCTGCGAAACATGTCCAGGTGCAACCATTGCCACGGCTGCGTGCGGATAGGCGCACTGGGATACGCTGCCTCGGAAGGCAAGACGGCTACAACAACCTTGTACGTGTCGGCCTTGGGCAAGCTGTAGCGCATGATGTCGGACCGCGACTGAAGACCAGGCACTTCGGGCTCAGCGTAACATTTCTTGGTCCCCGACTTGACCACCTGGTTCTTCGAGTTGAGGAGCCATATGCGGACCACCTCGTCGCACGTGTCGCGGGTCACGGTCTGCGAGGTCTTCTGGGCGGCGAGAAGGATGCTGTCGCCTTTCTGCCCTGTGAACGTGTATCCAACGTACTCGGACTTTCCGGGAGTGCGTGAGATATCGATCGCAAGACTCTCGAATGGCCGCGCGTCCTCTGCGTAGCGAAGGGTCTGCGCTTCGAGCGCCAGCTGGCCGCGCAGGTCGACCGACGATCGAAACGCCGTCAGCTCCGAGTCCTCCGACTCGACGCCAGTATCGGCTGCGCCACACGCAGCAGTCGCCGCAAAGAAGGACGTTACCAACAAGGTTTTGTGTACGGGAGTCAAAATAGACATCTTCATCTCCATGGGACTTGGCGCACCCCGGTTCAGGTGACAGCTACCGGCAACCTTTTCCTCGTACTATGCCCTACGGTTTCGAGTCAGCTCACGAGAACCTAGGCTCGTACGACAGTGTACCTAAAGTAGCATATCCACACCCAAGTTCAAGTTACATTTATGCGACAGTGAGACTGCGTTACACCGATAACACTCGGTAACCCGATTAAAGAGGGCTTCAGTATCGTTTCGCGTCGATTCGCTGCCAGAGCCACGTGAGCGTTCCGTCGACGTCTCCAGTACGCAGTTGCTCGAAGGTAACGCCTTCGATGGATGGGGGAACGGAAAGGGGAAAGGGCGACACGACCAGCGCATACGCTTTTCCACCCACGACCCGGGACTCCACCGAGCATCCCTGCACGAAGTTTGCGACATCGGCGGGCGCGCCCCGAACGACGTACTCGAGACGCTGCTCGAAGCCGTTCGCCCCGTTCCGCACGTGAATGCGATGGAGCCCTCGACGCCCAGCTTCGGTTTCCACCCAACTCGTATCGCGGGTTGCCAGAATCGAGGTGTCGCGCGCTTTGGCATCGGCCCGCACCGGTATCGGGCGAGGGAGCGTCGCCGCGTTGTCCGACAAGCCCGTATTGTCGACCAGCCCCAGCTTTCCCTCGGCGCGATAGGCTTGGCCGGTCACCGTTTCGGCGGAGACATTGTCGACCAAGGTAAGCTTGTCCAGCGGCGGTGCGCCCGCGTTCTCACCACTGATGAGAATACCCGGGTGGCCGATGAACTGCGCTGAACGATACACGTAGTTCTTCCTGATCACGACATTGTTGCTACTTGCACTGTCGTAACCACCCTCC
>JABFRG010000854.1 GCA_013141295.1 Polyangiaceae bacterium | reverse complement strand
GCGTGCATCGCGAATCCCGCCGAGCCCCGCCGCGTCGCACGCACCGTCGCCGCAGTGATCGCGGCGCGCGTCGTCGTAGCGCAGCCGCGAAGCCACCGCGAAGATGGCCCCCGCCAAGGTCGCAGCCAACCCGGTCGCCCCCACCGCGAGCGTTGCCGTGCGCCCGACCGGCGACGCGGGCGACGTGTGTGCAACATGCACATTTTCCCGGATCGGCACCTCGAGAACCACGTTGCGCGCGGGCGCTTCGATGTCGGTGACCCACTCGCGGACGGTTCCGCGTCGCAGCTCGAGCCGGTGCTTGCCCGGATCCAGCGGGAGCTCCGAAGGGCCGGACGAGGGCGGGATGGGCGCGCCGTCCAGGAGGAGCGTCAGCCTCGGTGCGCCGTTTTCCTCGACGCCGGACTGCGCCGACGCGGGCCAGCGCACCAGGAGCCGGGGCCACGCGTTCGCGAGCGCTTCGCTTCGCTCCCGGGCGTGCGCCGCGCGCGCCTCGTCGCCTGCCCGCTGCGCCATGGGCAAGAGCTCACGGTAGGCGGCCCAAGCGCTTGCGGTGCGGCCCAGTCGCTCGTAGCACATGGCCAGGTTCAGCAACGTGCCCGCCGCGTTCTCGTAGCGCCGACTCTCCGCGAACTTCTCGCAAGCCTCGGCGACACGGCCGTTTTTCAGCAGCGCACGACCGTCCAGGAAGGCCTTCTCTGCGAGCGCCGCTTCGGTGCCCGAGTCGGCCCACGCGAAGTCCGGCGACAGCGAGAGCGAAGCACAGGCGAGCGCCGTCGCCACGCCGCGTCTCACCGTCGCTGCTCCATGCGGAGTGGGTCGGCGACCGACGGCACCGGCAACGAGACCGGCAGCACGGTGCCCAACACGGTGGGCTGCGCGGTGGGCTGCGGTGCCAGCTCGGTACGCCCGACGTCGATGGTGGACCGCGGGGGCCGCAGCAGTGCTCGCGGCACCGTGGGTCGCTCTACCCTCGCCGGCGCTGCTAGCGCGGCTTCAGGCCCCACCGGGGGACGCCCGGCCGCACGCAATGCCATGGAAGCCCCGCGTGGCGGACGGATGGACCCGACCGTGCCCGCTGCGGCACCACCCAGAGAGCCGATCACCACCATCGTCGCCAGCACGCCCACCAGGCTCGCGAACACCACCGACGTGACGAGGCCCCGGCTCGGTCGTCGATCCGGCATCAGGAAGGGCTCCGGCTCGCGCGAGCTGGGAGCTCCAACGTCGTCGGCCTGCGCTGCCACGTGGAGCTGCGCGAGCAGCGCGTCCTTCTCCAGCTTGCGCTCCTGCGCGATGCGCCCGACCCACTTGCGAACGGTACGGTGCGAAGCGGGCGCGCACGCGGCTTCGATGGCCACGGCCATGGCGCGGGCCGTCCCGAAGCGTTCGTCACGCGAAAGAGAGACGGCCACGCGAACGATGGCATCGAGCACTTTGCTCACCGAGGGCGGCGTGAACGGCGAGGAGATCTTGGCCACGATGCCGGAGGGCTCGAGCCCCTCGAACAAGCGCCGGCCGGCCAGCATCTCCCACAGGACCACGCCCATGGCCCACAGGTCGGCGCGCCGGTCCACAGGCGCCTCTTCCATTTGCTCCGGCGCGCAGTAGGCGAGCTTGCCGCGAAACGATCCGGCCTCGGTGGTGTTCCCCTGAAGCGCTGCCTTCGCGACGCCGAAGTCCACCAGGTAGGCGTGGCCCTCGAAGTCGACCATCACGTTCTGCGGCGACACGTCGCGGTGCACCAGATGGAGCGGCATGCCTTCGGCGTTGGCGAGCTCGTGCGCGGCATGCAGCCCCTCTAGCACGTCGATGGCGATGCGCGCCGCTACGTCCGCCGGCATGGCGTGCCCGGTCACCGCGGCGAGACGCAGAAGCTGCGCCAGCGACTCGCCGTGCACGTACGACATGACCAGCACCGGCGCTCCCGCGTCGGACACCACGTCGAGCGTGGGCACCACGTGCGGATGCCGCAGGCTCGCGGCGATGCGCGCCTCGAACAGGAAGCGCTCCACCGCGGCCCGGTCGAAGGCGAACTGCGCGTGCAGGCGCTTGAGCGCGACCGGCCGCACCACCCCGAACTCGCTCTGCGCCCAGCCGAGGAACACCGACCCCATGCCCCCTTCGGCCAGTGGGCGAAACTGCCGATACTTGCCCATGCGCCTCACGGGGCGGCCTCGCCAACCGCCCGACCGTGCGATATGACCGCAGGATGTCCGAGGCCTTTCCGGAAGTCCGCACGGAGTCGCTGCAACTGGCGCGCCCCGACGGCACGCCCCAGCGCGGCTTTCTCCTGCGCGTGGTGAGCGGGCCCGATGCGGGCAAGATCCTCGGCGTCGACGGCAGCCAGGCTCGCCCGCTCCACATCGGCACCAGCCGGAGCGCCGACCTGGTGCTGCGCGATCCGGCGGTTTCCCGGCGGCACCTGACGCTCGACCTGGGGCCGGGAGGCCTTCGGGTGCGCGATGCCGGGTCCACCAACGGGCTGCGTCTGGGCTCGCACCGGGTGCTCGACGCGTTCCTCGAAGGCGGTGAGACGCTCGGGCTGGGGCAGACCACGCTGCAGGTCGAGGCCCTCGGCACACCCGCGCGGATGGTGGTGGCGGCCAGCGCTGGCGTCGGTCGCATCGTGGGCGCGAGCGCGGCCATGCGTCGCATCTACCCGGTGCTCGGCGACCTGGCCCGCTCCAAGGCGCCGCTGCTCCTGGAGGGAGAGGCCGGCGTCGGAAAGGAGCTGTTCGCCGAGACCATTCACGAGCGCGGCGGCCCCGAGCGTCCGTTCGTGGTCTTCCAGGCCTACGGCAAGGACGACGCGCGGGCCGAGGCAGAGCTCTTCGGCGAAGGCGGCGCGTGGGCCGAGGCCACCGGGGGCACGCTGCTGGTGGACGAACCCTGCGACCTCTCCCCGGCGCTGCAGTTGCGCCTGCTCCGGGCGCTCGAGGTCAAGTCGCCCTTGCGGCTCATGGCGACGAGCCGACGTTCGGTCGATGGTGAAGTGGAGCATGGCCGCTTGCGAGAGGACCTCGCCCTGGAGCTAAGTACGTCGCGGCTGGAGATTCCTCCCCTGCGAGATCGCGACGGCGACGTGGCCCTGCTGGCGGCGCATTTCTATCGTTCTCTGGACGACGAGCGCACCCTGCCCGCCCTCACCGTTCGCCGCTTCGAGGCCTACGGGTGGCCGGGAAATGTGCGCGAGCTCCGCGCGGCGGTGCGCCGGTTCCACGCCACCGGGGCCGATGCGCTGGAGCCACGGGAAACCTTCGCCGAGAGCGGCCATCACGAAGACCCGACGACGCTGTACCGGCGGGTCCTGGCCTCGGATCTGGCACTGCCGCAGGCGCGGGCCGTCATCACCGACGACTTCGATCGCCGCTACGTCGAGCGGGTGCTCGCGCGCCACGCCGGCAACGTCACCCGCGCTGCAGCTTCGTCGGGCCTGGCGCGGCGCTATTTTCAGATCCTGAAGAGCAAGCGCGGCCTGTAGCGACACTGCGCTCTACGAAGCGCACTTCGCCAGATGGCGGAGCGATCGGCGTGATCCCGGTCCGGCGCGCGAGGCTGGTCGGCGTCGTGCGATCTCCAGGATCGCGGCGAGACGGCAAAAACGCCCGCAAAACGGGCAATTCGAGCCGCACTCCGAAGCGGTAGGGCAGGCACGTGCCTTGCTCGACGGCGGCTCCAGCCATCGCTCTCGAGAGGTATCCATGAAGTACGCTTCCGCCATCGCACCGTCCATCGTCCTGCTGCTCGTGGGCTGCGGGCCCCTCGCCCACTTCGACGCTCCGCGGGCCCCCGGCGCCGCGGCGCCTCCGGCCGCATCCTCGGCGGCGACGAGCAGCGGCACGACAGAAGCCCGCGCCGCCGATCAACCTGCCACTGGCGGTGCCAGCGCCTCCGCAGAGCCCAAGCCCGCCGCCCCTGCGAAGCCGGGACCCGCACTCTCGCAGGAGGAACAGAAGAAGCTGTGGGATGCGTTCGGCGTCGAAGCCCACGCGGTGGACCGCGCGTTGGTGCTGGTCTCGATGTTCCACGAGGAAGATCTGAAGCCGGGGAAGATCCCCCACACCCCGAATCCCGACGGCTTCGTCGATGCGATTCGCGAAGGCAAGAAGCTCGAGCCGCTGGCGGAGGCGTGCCGCGGCAAGTACGCGCAGGCGCCTACGTACGACGCCAAGAGCCTCTACGAGCCCAAGCGCGGCTGCGAGTTGGCCACGAGCTGGAAGATCATCGTGGGCAAGCACGCCGCCTTCGCCGCCAGCTACGGCGCCAAGGCCCGCCTCTCGAATCTGCGCGCAGCCACGAAGAATCTCGAGGAAAAGGGCACTCTCTACGAGCACGATCAGAAGGCACTGGCGGATGTCGACGGCGCCTCACAGAAGGCCATCAAAGCCTGGGAACCGATCTTCGCGCAGCTCGGTCAGGAGCCGCCGAAAGACCTCGCGGCCGGCGCCGGCGATCTCGCCCAAGCCTGGAACGAAGCTCTGAAGAAGGCCAGCGCCGTGGATCGTTTTCCCGCCTCCAGCTCGTTCCACGACGCCGAGGTCGAAGCGGCCTTCCGTGACGCCAGCACCCGCGCCGGCTTCACCGTGAGCCGGGTCGGGCTCGTGGCCAACGAGTGGGAGGTCGAGAAGGACGGCGCCCTTCCGGTGCACCGCAAGCGCAGCGGTCACGTGCTGGTGCGCGGCAAAGACGAGAGCTTTTGCCGCATCTACCTGCTCACCGCCAATGCCGACTACGTCCCCGGGACGGGCAAGTTCGGAAAGTCGTCGGTCTTCTTCGATCGTCCGCAGTTCGAGGCGCTCGTCTCCCGCTGCAAGTAGCGGCTACAAGTCGACCTGCGCGCCCACCTCCACCACCTGTTCGGGCGGGAGCGAGAACCAGTCGGTGGGGCTCTTGGCGTTGCGCGACATGAACGCGAAGAGCCCTTCTTGAATGCGGCCCATGCGTCCCTTGTCGGAGGGCGTGATGGTCTCGCGCCCCAGGAGGTACACCCGGCTCGCCGGATCGCTGGCGATGTCGGCGGCGGCCAGCGCGCGGTCGAGCTCGACCACCACCGCCGGGTTCTCCATGAAGCCGAAGTGGAGGATCACGCGGAGCACCCCGGGCGCGATGGGCTCGATCTCCGCGCGCTCGTCCGGGCGCACGTGCGACACCGGATCGGTGATCACCGTGAGGAGAACGTTCTGTTCGTAGGCCGCGCGAAAGCGACCGACGATGCGCACCAGCGGCAGCGGGGTACCGGCGGCGCGGGCCGCGAAGAACACGCCGACCCCGGGGAGCCGACGAAGGGCCCCGCTCTCGAGCTCGGAGACGAACGTCTCGATGGGCACGTGGCGGTCGGCAAAATAGTCCGCCAGAAAGCGCCTTCCGCGGCGCCAGAGCAGCATCGTCCCGGTGAAGAAGGCACCGAGCAACAGCGGCAACCAACCGCCGTCGAGGAGCTTCAACGAGTTGGCCACGACGAACGGAAGGTCGAACGCGAGGAACCCGAGGAGGAGCGCCCAGGCCACCAGCGGGTTCCAGTTGCGTACGTTCCGGACCACCAGGAAGAAGAGAATGCTGGTGATGGCCATGGTGCCGCTCACCGCCAGGCCGAAGGCCGCCGCCAGCTTGCCCGACTCGCGAAAGCCCACCACGATGGCGATGCACGCCGCCGCCAGGAACGTGTTCATCGCGGGAATGTAGATCTGCCCCTCGGCGCTGGCCGAGGTGTGCTTCACCGTCAGCCGCGGAAACAAGCCCAGCTGGATGGCCTGATGGGTGAGCGAGAACACCCCGGAGATGAGCGCCTGCGAGGCGATGACGGTGGCCGCCGCGGCGACGGCCACCACCGCGTAGAGCACCGGGCCGCGGGGGCACATGGAAAAGAACGGATGTGAAGCCTCGGCGGGATTGGCAAGTACGAAGGCCGCCTGCCCCAGATAGCTCACCACCAGCGACGGCAAGCACACGAAGATCCAGGCCCGCTGGATGGGCGCGCGCCCGAAGTGCCCCATGTCGGCATAGAGCGCTTCGCCACCGGTGACCGCCAGCACCACGCCGCCGAGCACGCGAATGCCCACCAGGCCGTGACGTCCGAAGTAGCGAATCGCGGGGAGCGGCGATAAGGCCTCGAGGACGCTGGGATCGCGCACCAGGTAGCGAAGGCCCAGAACGAACGCCGCCAGGAACCACACCAGCATGATCGGGCCGAAGTACCGCGCGAGCTTCTCCGTTCCTCGCGACTGCACCGCGAACAGCCCCACCAGGATGACGATGGTGATGGGCACCACCCAATCCTTGAGGGTATCGGTGGCGACGCCGAGGCCCTCCACCGCCGAGAGCACCGACACCGCGGGCGTGATGACGCCGTCGCCGAAGAGTAGCGAAGCCCCCACCACCGCCAGGACCACGCCCAGGAGAATTTTCAGAGGCGGCGACTTCGCGCCATTGCCGGGGAGCAGCGCCAAGAGCGCGAGAATGCCGCCCTCACCGCGGTTGTCGATGCGCATGAGGAAAACCAGGTACTTCACGGTCACCACCACCGTGAGCGACCAGAAGATGAGCGACACCGTTCCCAGCACGTCGGCCCGCACCGTCGCGTCGGCCCCGTGGGCGCCGGCGAAGCACTCCTGCAGGGCGTAGAGCGGGCTCGTCCCCAGATCGCCGAACACGATGCCCAGCGCCGGTATGAACGCCAGCGCCGACCGCGAAGAACCTGCCGAAGACATCGCCCCAGGCGAGCACAACGGCGCGAACGTCGCAACGAGGACGCGGTTCCCTTACAGCAGAGTCACCTGACCGGCTGACCGCTCCGGGTGGGAAACACCGGCACCGTGCCCGGTGGCGCGTCGCTCATGGAGGCGAGGGCCCGGTCGACTTGATCCTTGAGCTCCCGGCGGTCGCCCACCCGGGCGCCTACTGCCTTGAGGATGCGCAGCGCGGGCTCCCGGTACTTCACGCGCGGCGCCAGGAAGGTGATGAGCGCCGGGTCGACGCTGGTGTTCATGGTGCCGCGCTCGGCGCGCTCCGCGAGCGCAGAGAGCTCCGGTTCACCGACGCTCTGGGTGTCGAGCGAACGAAGGGCCGCCTGCGCGACCTCGAGATCTTCGTCGCAGGCGAGCGCGACCAGACGCGCGCGCACTTCGGCGTCGTTGAACTTGCGGAGCGAGGTCGCGGCCTGCGATCGCAGCTGCACGTCCTTCGACGCGGCACGCGCCAGCACCGGAGCCTTGGCGGCCTCCATGCCGGTGTTTCCCAGGGAAGCCACGAGACCGCGCTCCTCGTCGGCATCGCGCGTGGCACCGAGATCGTGCAGCAGGCTCCCCAGGATGGACCGCGCCATCGCCTCGTGGTTCGACTGGCTCGCGTGGAACGCGAGGGAGCCGAGCGTGTAGGCCGCGGCTTGCCGTAGAGACTCGTCCTTTGCCTTCTTCGCGCTCTCCCACTCCTTGAAGACGAACGCCACCGACTCGGCATTGGGCTCGTCGACGAAGGCGAATCGCTGGATCATGTGCTGGTAGAGCACCGGATCCTTTTGGGCCGCCGGCATGGCCAGCACCGTGCGCATGGCCGACTGGGCCTTCGCGTCGCCCGACGACGAGAGCAAGTCGAGAATGAACTCCCGCCCCAGCGGCGTCTGCGCCGAGAACTGCGAGACCAGCACATCGCACGACTCGGGGTTGGCGCGCATGAAGCCGGCGGCGCGAATGAGGTCGCCCTTGCGCGGCTTCTGGCCACGGGCAATGGCGCCCACCATGAACTGCAGGTCGCCTGCGGTGAGTCCGTTGGCGACGGCGAGGTTCGAGGCGCGTTCGTCGAGGAGGCTCGGTCGCGCGTCCGGCGCGTGACGCTCGAGCTTGGCGACATCGGGCGTCGGCCATACGTCCCCCGGCACAGGTGAATTGGCTTGCATCGTCGCGTGAAACGACGCGGACCCCTGAGCCGCGGCCGGTCCCTCGGCGGTATCGGCGACCGGCGGGCGCACCGAGAGGTCCATCGTGAGGGCCACCGGAAGGCTGCCGTCGAAGCGCACTTCGCCGCGGCCCTTCCCCTCGTCTTGCTCGGTCGTCTTCACGAGCCGATGATCGCCTCGCGTATAGCTCCATGGCACCGATCCGAAATCGCTCGGTTCGGTGGCAACATAGGCGCTCGCAGTCGTGCCGGACCCCGGAACGGTGACGCCATAGTGGAGCGCCAGCGCGGTGAGCACGTTCTTCGCGAGTGGCGTAGTTACCCGGTCGAGATACACATCTTCCACCGCGCCCTCGGCGCCCAGAGCGAGGATGACCGGTTGCCCTACCAGATCCTTCTGGGCAGCGGTGGCGTCCGCGTAGAGCGGCTTTCCCAGGGCGGTGACGTTGGCCGAGCGCACGCTCACCAGGCGCACCCCCACGAGGCGGCGCGTACCATTGGCGCCCAGGTCCGTCACCTGCGTCACGCCCGCCAGCTCCACGTCGGTGGACTGCGCCGGAAGGCCGTGCACCGGCACCGTGGTGCGCACCTGCCAGTCCACGTCGTAGAGCGTGCCGCGATCTCCACGATAGGCCAGCGTCAGCGGCCCCGCGCCGGCCGCGGCGGTGGTGGTCGCGAGCGCCGTGGATACCGGCCTATCGTCATTCTTGCCGTTGGCTTCGCTCGTGCCACGACGCAGGTACGCGATGATCGCGATGCACCCCAGCGCTCCAGCGCCGATGAGCAGGGGGCGCACGTGCTTCATGGTGTAATGGCGGCGAGGGCGCCGAAGTCGAACTTCTCGTTCACCGCCTTGAGAATGGGAATGGTCGTGTGCACGCCGCGCCAGTGGAAGAGCTCCCATTCCTCTTCGTAGAGCAGGAACTCCACGTAGAGGGAGAGGCGCCCACCGAGGCTGGAGAGATTCAGCGCCGCGTCGACACCGAAGTTCAGCTTGCGCGAGGCGCCAGCTCCGCTCAGCCAACTGCGCGCCTCGATGGGCAACCGCGCGTCGATGAGCGTGAGATACCCGCGGATGCCGGCGCTGACGATGCCACCGATACCCACCCCGAGGCTCAGCGCGCCCGAGAGGTTGAAGTAGGGCTCGAAGCCGGCCTTCGCCTCGAACGTGCTCATGTCGACGTTGCAGCCGGAGCCCATGGCTCCCTTGGCGATGGCGTCGGCGCCGTAGCTGAGCTCCGCCCACACCGAACCGGTGATGGGAATGGGGCCCGCCCACACGGTGAGCGTGAGCTTCGAGGTCTTCTTGGTATTCTCGACGAGGGGCTTGTTGAAGGTCTTGTTGAGACTGAAGCTCGCCCCCGCCGCTCCGTTGTCGAACTTCTTGTACTTGTCGTACGGCTTGGGCTCGGCGAATATCTCCTGGTCGGCGATGAGCAGGTGCGTCTCGTAGCGGACCTTCTGATCCTTGTTCTCGTTGGCACGCACCCATACGTCGGCGTCCACGGCATGGTTCCATAGCCTGGCGAAGTTGTCGCCCAGCACGCCATCGATGGGCGTGGTGATCTTCACCGTGAAGCTGGCGTTGGCGTTTCCCTGAAGCTGGCAGGTCTTCTTCGCTTCGGTCGACGTCTGGGGCTTGAATTCAGCGGCTTTGAGCTCCCAGCCGGCGTTCATGCCGTAGCCTGCCGACCATGAATCGGTATCGCCTTCCTGCGCTCCATCGCTGAAATCCTGGCCCAGAACGCCGGGAATGACCTGGATGCCATTCTTCTTCTGCGGAATGTTCTTCAGGGCCTTCTCGACCTCCTCACGCTTGCGCTGGAGGTACGCCTCGAGCGCGTCGCCGCTGGCCCGGTCCGCCGGGGATTCTCCAAAGCCCTTGTAGGTCCAGCGCTTGCAGTTGTCGTAGTCGGCGTCCCGCAGGTAGCTCATGTCGGCCGGCTTCGAGAGATTGCCGTCCTGGTAGCTCGCGACGCTCAAGCCGGGCGGCTGCGCGATGTAGGCGTCGTAGAACATCTTGGGCGACCAATCGCACGCGGACGTGGTCAGATCGAGGCAGCCACAGCTACCGCGATCGTTGCACCCCTGGGCGAGCCCCGACTTGCGACGCCACCACTCTGCCAAAGTGAGATTGGTGATTTTGCACTTGGCGTAGTAGTTCCAGTTGGCCTGGTTCTGATTCCGCATGGCTTCGGGACCGGCGAGCCCTTTGCAGTTCGTGGCGTTTGCCTCACAGGCTTCCACATCCATGGGCGGAACGTTGATGCTAGGGTCGTCGCAATCGATCTGCGGCCCCATGAACGTCGCGGTCGACGGAGCCTTGGCCTTGATGACCTTGTTCAGGCCCGCGACCGCAGCAGGTCGGCCGTTGCCGGCCGTCGCCCCGTTGCCGGCGCCGGTTTGGATCATCGTGCCTCCACCGCTCCGCAGCACGCTCGACCCCGGAACCTTCAGCGCGGCACCATTGGGACCGAAGAGCGCGGCGTGGTTCTGCTGGATTGCCCCGAGTTGGGCGTTCGCCAGCACGTTGGTGCGAACGCTCTCGTCTTGGAACATGTCGGCGCGCTCCCACGGATCGTAGGTCATGACCTGCGACACTTCGTCGAGCGGATGAACGAACTCGGCCTCTCGCAGGCCGAAGTGGCCGCCCCCACCGCCGCTGTCCACCGGACGAATGCTCGCCACGTAGAACTCGAGCTCGCCGCGACGCCGCTCGAACTCCTCGAACTCGTTTTCGGTGACGTTGGCCGTCTTGCTGCGCATGGCGGAGTGGAAGTCCCACTTGTTGGGGTAGACCGCGTTCACGCCACCTCCCCCGCTCGTCCCGTAGAAAACGGCGCCGTCGTCGAGGGCCACCTTGAGCTGATCGAGGTCGGCCGAGAACTGGGGAAACTTCGTCTTCAGATCGGCGAACGGCATGAATCCCAGGAAGCTTTTGGGCTTGCCGTCCTTGCCGACGCCGGTGGGCATGGTGGTGACGTAGGGCCCCATGGTGAAGAACACGTTCTTCGGAGTGGGCATGGCCG
Source organism: Polyangiaceae bacterium (assembly GCA_013141295.1). GTDB lineage: Bacteria > Myxococcota_A > Polyangia > Polyangiales > Polyangiaceae > JABFRG01. The sequence goes on along the minus strand of JABFRG010000854.1, from coordinate 3,912 downwards.
GTTTCACCTGGCCCGCGAGGTCCGCGCCGTCCTTGCGCTTGAGGGTGCGCTTGGCGATACCGGGCGGTCCATTGAGCACGTACGCGACCTCGTAGGCACACACGTAGTCGCCCTTGCACAGGGTCACGCCGTCCTGAAAGCGCTGCCAGTCGTAGTACTTCTCGTAGGCGTACTCTTCGCAGGTCTTGACGGCGGCACCATCCGCTTCCCAATCCGGATGCGGAACATAGGTCTTGGGGTTCGCGCTCGGCGGCGCGTTGACGATGCGGGTCTGGTCCCAGAAGGACTTCGAGCGCACCATGACCGGGCTGGTGGGAACCGTGCCGTGGAACTTACCGCTCTTCAGGTCGCTGAACTTCGCCTGCGTCCCATAGGGAAACATCTGGCGGCTCGCGGGTCCGGGCAGTGCGTTGTAGTACGCGACGTAGTCGTTCTTGAGCAGGCCTTGGCAGGTCTTCTGGTGCGCCTGGCCGCAACCGGTGAACAGGTAGCTCGTGCTCTTGCACTGCGCCAGGGTCGGCGCAGGGCACGAAGCGATGTTCGCCGGCGTGGCCACGATGCCGGTGAAGACCTTCGCCGGCTGTCCCGGATTCTGCTTCTGCAGCGGCGCGCGCGACGCCGGCGCCGAATACTGCGGCGACGTCGACGTGGTCGCCACCACCGGCTGCGCTTCCCCCGAGCCGGGGAGCAGCAGGGTGGCGAGCACCAGCGAGGGCAGGAGGAGACGGCGAGTGAGTGACGAGCGCGCAGGCGCAGGAGCGACGACCATAGGCCTACCCTACTTAGACGCCGGACAATCGCCATAGGCCGACCGGCCTATGCCCGGCTCATCACGCGGGAGCGATGGGCTCCACGCGGAGACGTTCGCGGTCGGCGATCAGCTCCTCGAAAGAGGCGACCACCGCGTCGACGAAGGTCGCGTGCGGCGTGGCCACGAACCCGCTGCCAGTCCAGCGAACCCAGCGGTCCTCCGCGTCGTAGCCCTCCACCTCGCGCGACATGGGGCTCCGGAGAATCGGCAAGAAGCGGGGATCGATGCGGACAAAAGCCTTGCGGGCCTCCAGCACCCGAAAGTCGCGCGACGCAGAACCGCCCATGCCGTGCACGAAGCGTGCATACTGCATCTGCCACTGCGGGCGCACCTCGTAGGCCGTCGGGCGTCGCCAGGTGGCCTCGTCGACGTCGAGGATCAGCACGCCCCAGCGCAGGATGAAGGCGCTGTAGTCCACCGGGAGGGTGCGACCGAGGTCGGTCTCGAGCTGCGTCAGGTCCTCGAGGGTGGGCGCGATGGCGGAAAAGTAGCGGTACTCGTCACCAGTGGCGGCGAGGATGCGCGCAATGCGGTCGATGGACATCGAAACTCCGGGCGGCGAACGGTCCCACGCCCCTCGCGGGCTCAACAATAGTCCTAACGGCCTATTGCGAGCTTCGCGCAACCGTGGCAGGCGCCATGGCCCGAACGCGGCGTCGGTGCAGGACGATCGCAATGCCGAGCAGCGAGAGAAGTCCATCGCTCTCCGAGCCGGCGCCCGTGGCGCAGCCGGAACATCCCGCGCGCTTGGACTCCGGGCCCGCGGACGGCGACGGGGCCGGCGAGCTTCGAACGGGCGGGGCCGAGACCGCGACACTCGCAGTTGCCGGTGGGAGCGCCAGCGGCAGAGGAGCCCGCGTCCCGTCCTTCATGATGGCTTCTTGGCGCACGATGGCCAGCTCGAGCGTGTCGTCGGTCGCTTTGGTGATGCGGAGCACGCGCTCGACCTTCCGCATCGGAGAGCTCTCCGGCACCGGCTCCGGGGGCGCGATGGGCAGGTTCGCCTTCGGTGCGTTCGGTGGCGGTGCGAAGACCTGCACCATCGCCTCCTTGTCCCCATGAGGATAGGTCTCGGGTTTGGGCACCGCCTTCTCGAAGGCCGCGCGGCCGACGACGAACAGCTCGGTCGTTGCACCGTGGTTGCCGTTCACCATCAGCGAGGTCAGACCCTTGCCTCGTTCGAGCCGGTAGGCATACCCGGCGTTCGTCGTCGGATAGACGAAGAACACGCGGTCCGGGTAGGCCTGGAGGTTCTCGATGGTGAGCTCGTACTCCACGCCCCGCACCCCCGGCGGGGGCACGTCGGCGGGTGCGGCGCGCACCCAGAGGGCGAGCGCGGCGGCCCACCACACGGCTCGTCTTCCGGCGATCGAGGTTCGGGGTGTCGGCGGAGGAGGGCGCACGGGAGCGCCACGATCGCACGATGCGTCGACCTTCGCAAACCGGCGCTCCGCGCTTTCTACTGCAGCGGGAACGCCACGCCGTAGGCGTCGTCGTTGAGAGTCTCGGTCTGGGTAGCGCCGGCGCCCCGGTAGCCGACCACCATCACCTTGTCGCCGGAGACGGCCGCGCCCCAGAACTGGTCGCTGCCGCCTTCGCCGGCGCCGAACGGGAACACGTTGATGCCGGTGCCGTACGAGGTGTCGAGGCGGCCGGTGGCGTCGAGCACCGCGAAGGCCGCGTCCTGGGTGGTGGTGTTGCTGGGCCCGGTGGAGCCGAGGAGCAGCGTCTTGCCGCCCGGGAGCGCGATGACGTTGCGGCAGTTGGAGCCGAGGGCCTTGCCACCCGGGTCGAAGAACACCGCGCCGTTGGTCGCGCCGCCCCAGCCGGTGTCGCGCGCGCCGGTGACGGTATCGAAGCGCAGCGAGACCCAGTCGTTGGTGGTGCCGGTGTTGCGGCCGTAGCCGCCGGTCACGACCTTGGTGCCGTGGAGCGCGATGTTGTAGGCCTCCGTCTGCAGCGTGAGCACGACCTGGTGGAAGAGCCCGTTGTCGCCGAACGCGGTGACCGCAGCGCCGGTGCTGCCGCTCACCTTGTAGAGCACCACCTGCGCCGTGTTGCCCACCAGCGACGACGTCGCGTAGCCGGAGGCGATGACGCTGCCGTCGGCCAGCAGCACGATGCCGCGCGGCGAGGCGTTGGCGGAAGGCGCGCCGAAGTCGAGGGTGATCTTCCCGGGGGTGGCGCCGGTCGCGTTGAACGTGGTGTCGAGGGCGCCGGCCTCGGTGAGCTTCACGATGGCGAAGTCCGAGTCGGTGCGCACGCCATCGCCGCGGGTGCGGGCGTGGAGGTAGATCTCACCGGCGCTGCCGATGGCCAGCGCGTGGGCGCCGTCCCGCTGCGCGTTCTGGGTGGAGTCGACGGCGGTGTTCAGATCGAGCACCCGCACGCCGTCCACGCCGAAGGTGGTGTCGAGCGCGCCCTTGTCGTCGAGACGAACAACCGCGACGTCTCGGTCGGCTGCGTCGGTGGCGTTGGGCACCGAGGCCGCGATCACCAGCTTGCCACCCGGCTGCACCGCGAGGGCGATCTCGCCGGCAGCGCCCGCCACCTCCACCGTGGTCTTCACCACACCGGCGGTGCCGAAGGTGTTGTCCGGCCCGGTGGCCGTCATCTTCACCACCGTGAGCATCTTCGGACCGGTCACCGTCTCCGCCGCGAAGCCGGCGGCGTAGAACGTTCCGGCGGGACCTGCCACCAGCGCCTGCAGTTGATCCGGACCGGTCGCAGAGAGCGGCACGGCGAAGGGCGTGGGCTTCGGGAGCGGCTTGCCCGCCTCGGTTCCCCCGTCGGTCGGGGTGGCGCCATCGGGGCTCGGGCCGGGTGCGTCGACACCGGCATCGCTACCACCGGGCGTCGGGGTGGGCGTGGCAGCAGGATCGCTGCTGCAGGCCCAGGCGGCGAAAACGGAGGTGAGGGCGGCGCAAAGAAGGGTTCCTCGGATCATCGGTCGAAAGCTCCTGCGAAGGTCTGGATAACGGGACCGTAACACGGATCGATCGTTAATTGATATTGATTTTCAATAGCATTATCGCCAAGGCATTGGTAGAACCATCTGCATGGTGACGTCTCGGTGGTTCGCCCGTAGTTCCGTGCTGTTG
>JABFRG010000501.1 GCA_013141295.1 Polyangiaceae bacterium | reverse complement strand
CGAGCTGGGCTCGCTGCGCGTGCGCAGTCGCACCCAGGAGCTCGACTTTTTGAAGGAGATCAACCCCGCCAAGGGCGTCGAGTCGACCGGCGTGGTGACGCGCTTCTCGGCGGCGCCCTCGCACCTCCAGCGGGGTGAGTTCTACTGTCAGCTGCTGGGCCTCGAGAGCGTGCTCGAGTCCATGGCCACCGGCTTTCTCGTGGAGTGCACCTCGCCGCCGGTGGACGCCGATCGCGTGGGCCGCACGTTGCGCGAGGCGAAGATCCAGGGCGGAGCCGCGGCGCCGCCCACGTTCCTCGCCGCCTGGGACGCGGTGCTCCACAGCCTGATGAAGAAGTATCAGGACCGGCACCCCTACCTCAACGAGCTGCGGGCCGATCCGCTCCTCCAAAGCGGCGCCTACCGCACCGAGATCACCACCGTGGGCGGGTTCCTCCACCTGTTCTCCCTGCTCTGGGGCGGCCCCGGCTACGCCGCGGATCTCGAGCGCCTCATGCAGACCCTGGTCTCGGGCCTCGAGGCGCTCTACTTCGCCGAAGGCGTCGAGGTAGAGATCAGCCACGTGCGCGCTTCCAGCAAGGAGCCGTCGATCCTCGACGCCAGCTGCCTCAACTCCATCGGCCGCGCGTTCCAGACCATCAAGGTCTTCGCGCAAGACGGCGGCCACGTGCGCGACGCGGAGATCGATCCCTCGGTGTTGGCGGCGCTCATCGCCGAGATTCGCCTGCCCCTCGACGCCCGCGAGGGCTCGCTCTTGCAGCGCGCCGACATCCTGGATTTCCCGGGCGGTCGTGCGCTCAAGGGCATCAACGGCTTCGGGCCGACGGAGCTCAACACCGGCGCCTTCGACAACGGCATCGAGGTCTACAAGCGCGGCAAGCTCACATTCCTGTTCGAGCAATTCTCCATCGACCGGGAGATCACCGCGCTTCTCCTCTGCTCGCCCGGCCCCACCAAGCCCGAGGCCATCCAGCTGCAGTCGCAGGTGGAGAGCTGGCTCACCATTCGCTACGGCACGGCCACGCCGACGGCGACCGACGAGGTGGACGATCCGAGCCTCTTTCTCGCGCTCACCAAGTTCGACATGAGCCTCGGTAGCCTGCGCTCCGACAACGCCAAGGAGCGCTGGGAGTCGCGGGTACAAGAGGCCTGCGTCGATTTCTGGGCCCGGAGCTACTCGTCGTGGCTCTTCAACTGGGGCAAGAAGGGCAAGCCGTTCCAGAACCTGTTCTGGATTCGCAACCCGTACGCCGACCAGATGCAGACGCTGCAGCCCGGCTCGCCCGACTACGAGGCGGTGAAGAAGGGCTACTTCGAGGCCCGTGCGGTGGAGCGCTACTTCAAGAACGCTCCGGAAAAATGGGCCGCCGTGGAGGGCAACGACGGCGAGTCCGGGCTCCCCAAGAGCGGCGTGCCGCTGCTCGCGCAGGCGCTTCGCTACAAGGTCAGCAAGGACCTGAAGGCCAAGGAGCTCCAGCGCGAGGCCGAGACGCTGGAGAAGGAGCTCCTGAGCGTGCTCAAGACCCTCGCGCCCTCGCGCGATGAAGCCGAGGAGCGCGAACGGCGCCTGGGCATGGCCAAGGAGCTGGCCGATGCGCTGCGGGCCGAGATGGGCCGCAAGCTCTCGGGCGCGGTGTTCGGCGACTTCGTGGCGCGCGTGGTGGTGCCGCAAGACGAGCTGCTGGTGGAGGTCAAGAAGGCGCTCGACGCATCGCTGCCGATGTCGATCAAGGCCAGCGACAAGGTGAAGCGCGTCCTGGTCCACGTGCTCAAGTGGTGGACCAAGCGAGCTCTCGAGCGGGTGCGCGAGAGCGACCTTCGCGTCTCCCTCTCGTCGGTGGAGACCTACGTGCGCGAGCTGCTCACCTCGCGCGAGCTGCTCCCGGTGCTGGGCAACGCGGTGTTCCCGTACTTCTCGCGAAAGACCGTGGACCCGGAGATCCTCACCACCATTCTCCGGGTGAAGATCTCCGATTCGATGCTGCAGCTCTTCGCGCACAAAGGCCGGCAAACGCCGACCGGCCCCATTCGCCTGAGCTACGCCGAATCGCGCGGCGGCGAGCAACCCGATGCGGTGGACTGGAACGACGTGAGCTTCGAGGAAGACGACGCCGCGTCGCCGGCTCGTGCGAGCGTCCCCGAGATCGTCTTCGCCGGGCGTGGACGCTTTTCCCACTTCACCGAGGAGCTGGGGCCGTTCTACCTGCGCAACGCCGGGGAAAAGGTGCAAATGGGCGCGGAAGATCCGCGGGCCCGCGCCCTTCTTTCCCTGCTCCAGCGCACCGAACAGGGCTTCGCCGGATGAGCGCCCCGCGAAACACCCGGCGTTTGCTATAAACCACGGTGCCCATGGACCCCAAGGCCGCCCAAGGCGAAGCGGAAGCCAGCGACGATCTCCAATCCCTGGAAGAACAGGGCGATCTGGAGACGCTGCTCTCGCTCGCGCGCGCCTATCGCACCGGCGACGCCGGCCGCCCCAAGGACATGAAGGCCTGCTACGCCGCCTATCGCTCGGCAGCGAACCTGGGCAGCGCCGATGCCGCCTACGCGGTCGCGCTCTTCCACTTCAGCGGCGGCGCGGTGGAGAAGGATCCGACCCAGGCCCTCTCCTTCCTGCGGGCCGCGGCCGAAGCCGGGCACGTGCAGGGTCGCGTGTATCTTGCAAATTTGTACGAGTGCGGCACGCACTACAAGCTCGACGCCGAGAAGGCCGGCGTGTGGTACCGGTCCGCCGCCCGCGCGGCCGGGGTCACCGCCGAGCCCGAGACCCCCGAGTATGCCGAGGCCATGGCCGAGCTGGGCGCCGGTCGATACGTGCAGAGCGCAGACATTCCCGAAGCGCGGCGCGAGGTGCTCCAGCGCAAGGCGCGTGCGCTGGGCTTCGGTGTGCCCTCTCCCGCCAGCATCGCGGCGCGGCCGTCGAGCGATCCCGGCCTTCCGGCGGATCGGCCCGCGCGCAGCGGTGTCGATCGCG
>JABFRG010000604.1 GCA_013141295.1 Polyangiaceae bacterium | reverse complement strand
CTCGCCTCTGAAGAGGTGGAGCGTGGCGCCGCGATCCTCCTCGCCGGCTCCTTCGGACACCACCGCCAGATCCTCGCCCTGCATCGCGAGCATCGGCGTCGACGCCACCGGGACGTCGAGCGCCTGCCAGGAGCTGCCGACGCGTTCGAAGACCTGTCGCGGCGGCGTGGCCTGGGGATCGTGAAACGCCGCGAAGAGGCGCTCGCTCTTGCTCACCGCCAGGGCTTCGGCCAACAGATAGCGGCCTTTGGGCATGGTGATCTCGCTGCGAAACACGCCGTCCCCGCGGTGCACCATGATGCGTTGCGCCTCGGGCGCGTCGGGATTCACATAATAGTCGCTGGTCACGAATACCGCGCCGGTCGCCGGGTGGTGCAGCGCGCAGCCGCCCATGGTCTTCTGGTTCCCGGTCAGCGCGAAGTCGATGCGCACCAGCGCGCTGTCGTCGACCTTGGCGCGCTCGAGTCGGCAACCCTGGCGCAAGACGTAGATGGGCCCGGCCTCGTCGAGCACCACGTCGAGGGTGGGGACCTGCGCGGCTTCCGGCAGCGGTAAGGTGCGATTGCCGCCGGGGCCGCGCACGTAGAGCGCGCTCGGGTCCCTCACCACGAAGCGTCCGTTCGCGTCACCGTAGACCGTGGGCTCCCCGGTGAGGCCGCTCACGGTGTCGACCAGCGTCTTCGCGGTGCCCTTGGCGTCGAAGCGCCAGAGCTCGTAGCGGTCCAGGGCAGCGGTCTTCACCGCGCACACCGCCCCATCGCCCACCCGCGCGCAGCTGCCTCGCTGTGGGACGATGGTTCGTACCGGCGCCTCCGGAGCGCCGACGTCGCGCACCTCGCCGCCAGCGCCGAGGACCCACGGTGTATCACCCGGTCCCGAGCCCAAATACGTGCCCACGAGGCCATCGCCGTTGCTGGTGGTGAATCCCTGCTTGCTCGCCCCGGAGGCGTCGATGCGTGTCACGGCGCTCGAGCCGAAGTCCGCGCCAGAAGCCAGGTAAGCGCCGTCGGCAGGCGTAACCCACATGCTGGTGAGGGGGCTCTGAAGGCTGCCGGCACGGTTGTCGGCCTTGTAGACTACACGGAATGCGCCGGAGTCGTCGCGCACTGTCACCAGGAACTGGAAGGCCAGCCATGGGCGCCCCTGGGAATCGCCTCCGATGGCGATGGCCGCGCGCGGATCGGTGATCCCATCGGGTGCGGCGGGTACCACTTCCTCCGACCACGCGGCGCCGTCGAAGTGGGCGAGCACCGTCTTGGTGCTGCTCTGTCCGAGCACCCAGATCTGACCGTCCGGTGCGACCCAGGCGCCGACAGCGGGGGCGCCGAGGCGAAAGGGCGTGGTCCAGTGCGCCCCATCGAAGTGATCGACGGCACCGATGCGCTCGACGGCCCACACGTTCTCGTCGGTCGTTCCGGTCACCGCCACGAAGTCCGGTGCGTCGGTTCGACCCGGTAGCGCCATGCGCTGGAACGTCGCGCCGTCGTAGCGGAGCAGCGCGCCGCCCCGGCCCGCGATCCAGGCGACGTCGGCCTTCGGCGCCCACACGCTGGTGAGGTTCGGTGGCGCGCCGCCTTCGGCGAGGGCGGGGATGGTCGCCGCGGTCCAGGCGTCACTGCGAAAGCGAAGGAACGTGCCGTGATCGCCCACCGCGTAGCTGGTGCCTGCGGTGGAAGAGACCGCCCGGAGCGTGTTCCCTTGGGGAAGAGGCGCCACCCAGCAGAAGTCGCTGCCACACAGTTGCTTCGCGAGGAGGTTCGCGGCGGGGGGCGACGGAGTCGCTGTGAGGTTGGTCTCACGACTCGCGTCCGTGCCGCAGCCTCCGAGAAGAAAGAGCAGAGCGAGGGTGAGCGGGCGGAGTCGCATCCCGGCCGCGCGAGCAAGCATCGAGCCACGCGCGCGTGATGGAAAATGGCATGGCCATCGTGGGCGAAGCACCGGTCCGTAGCGGCGCGTTCACGATGGCGCGACAACGCGTGGATACAGCGACCCGAGGCGCCGCGCCGGTGGCGCACGGAGCTACTCGCGTGCGCTCCCGAGCTCGCAGCGCAGATCAGGCGCGCTTCTTCTTCGCGACCTTCTTCGCGGCGGTCTTCTTCGCTGCAGTCTTCTTCGGCGATGCCTTCTTCGCGCGGAGCGCCGCGGCCAGCGAGCCTCGCACCCACGGCTCCAGCGTCTCCCAGTCCTCCGCGCCGTCTGGCGCGCGGTGGTAGCTCATGGGCATGGCCTTGCCGTCCCGGTGATAGGTGAACGGACCGAGCTTCTTGGCGACGAAGTCGGGCTTGTTGACGTCGTCCACCTTCAGGTACAGCACGTCGTCGACGATCAGCCCGAAGGTCACGCCGTCCTTGGCGATGTTGTGCCCGCCGAACATGGCGCGGGTGGTCACGTTGCCGAGGGGGGCGAGCGTCTCCTCGAGGTATGCCGCGAAGGTTCCGTGCTTGGCCATGGGCCGAGCATACCCCGCTCCCTTCATCCGCCGAAGAGGCGTCGGAAGAGCGAGGGCTCCGCGTCGCCGGGCTTGGCGCTCCGCGCCTCCTCCTTGCAACGACAGCGGTTCTCCGGACGAACGTCGCCGAGCACGGCTTCGACGTGCATTCCGCAACCTGCGAACGTGGGTTTTCCGCACTTGGAACAATCGACGCGACGGCACATGGTCCTTCTCCTCGGAGGGCATCGAGCCCTTCCGCATCGTAGGAGCCAGCGAACGCGCCCGAGGGTTCGCGGATTGTTCGCTTCAGCGCGCGGGGCCGAGGTGCCCGACGAACGTGGCGTTTCCCAGCACCGCCTTCACCGCGGCCTTCACCCGCGCCTGCACCTCCGGAGGTACGTCGTCGGTCGTTACCCGCTGGCAGGCCAGGAGCGCATGCTTCAGCGCGTTGCACGCGCGCCCGCAGGAAGCGCACCCGAGGACGTGTTGCTCCATGGCCGCGCAGTCCGACTGGCTCAGGTCTCCCTCGAGCTTTCGCGACCACAAGGCC
>JABFRG010000454.1 GCA_013141295.1 Polyangiaceae bacterium | reverse complement strand
CGAACGCGTCGCTGGTGGTGGCCGGAGACTTCGATCCCGCGGCCATCCGGCCTTTGGTGGCGAGCCACTTCGGGAGCGTTCCTTCCCGGGCCAAGCCGGCCGACACCTCCAAGACCGAGGCCGCCGGGCACCACGGAACGGCGGCCACCGTCACGAGCCTCACCGACGACGTGGAGCTGCCGCGGGTGACGTTGGCCTGGACCTCGCCGGCGCATTTTGCCCCCGGCGACGCGGAGCTCGATCTCCTGGGCACCATCCTGGGCGACGGCAAGTCGAGCCGCCTCTTCCGTACGCTGGTGTTCGACAAGAAGCTCGCCCAGTCGGTGAGCGCGCACCAGTCGTCGGGCGTCCTCGAGTCGCATTTCGAGATCGAGATCATGCTCAAGCCGGGCGTGCCCTTCGAGAAGGTGGAGGCCGTGGTGACGGCCGAGCTCGCGGCCATCGCCAAGAGTGGCCCGTCGGCGGAAGAGCTCGCGCGAGCCCAGGCGGGCTACGAGGCGGCCTTCGTCAAGCGCCTCGAGAGCGTGCGTGAGCGCGCGTCGATTCTCAACATGTACCAGGCGGAGGTGGGGCGTCCCGACTACGCCGCCGAGGATCTTCAGCGCTACCGCGGGGCCACCGCGGCGGGCGTACAGGCGGCTTGGACCAAGGTGAGCGAGCAGCCGCGCATCACGCTGCGGGTCTCGCCGGAAAAACGGGCGGAAAAGGCCGGCCCCAAGGGGAGCGAACGATGAAACGTGTAGTCTACCTGATTCTCGCCACCGCCGCGTGCGGCGGAAACGAACCCGGCCCGGCGCCGCTTCCCCACGGAACCGCCGCGCCCACCTCCACGCCGGTCGCCTCCGCTTCGGCACCGTCCGACCCCCTCGGTCCGAAGCCCGAGCCCGCGCCCCCGGCGGCGTTCGTTCCCCCGGCGCCGGTGCAGTACAAGAGCGCGCTCGGCTTCGACGTGTGGCTCCTCGAGCGCCACACGCTGCCCATCGTGGCGGTGACGGTGGTGGCCCGGAGCGGCGCCGCGGTGGATCCGCCCGGCAAGGCCGGCACCGCGTTCCTCTCCGCGCGCATGCTCACGGAAGGCGCGGGCACGCGCGGCGCCATCGAGTTCTCCCAGGCGGTGGACGCGCTCGGCGCGGACCTCGGCGCAACGGCCTACGGCGACTACAGCGCCGCCTCGCTGGTGGCGCTCAAGGGCAAGGTCGGCCCGGCGCTGGCGCTCCTGGGCGACGCCGTGGTGCGCCCGCGCTTCGCGGAGGCTGACTTCAAGCGGGCCAAGGGCCTGTGGATCGACGACCTCAAGAGCGAGCAGAAGGAGCCCAAGGCCATCTCCGAGGCGGCCACCGCGGAGCTCTTGTTCGGCAAGACCCACCCCTATGGCCACGTGCGCACCGGGTCCCTCGACGACGCGCCGCGCATCACCCTCGGCGACGTGAAGGACGCGCATCGCCGCACCTTCGCCAAGGACCGCACCACGGTGGTGGTGGCCGGCGACATCGATCGCGCCACGCTCGACGCGGAGCTCGCCAAGGCCTTCGCGGGGTACGGTCAGAACGAGCTGCCCGCGGCCGCGCTCCCCAAGGTGGATGCATCCTACAAGCCTCCCTTCGGTCGGGTGGTCATCGTCGATCGGCCGGGCGCTTCGCAGGCCATCGTGTCGCTGGTGGCGCCCGGCGTCGCGGCCGGCACCTCCGACTCGATCCGCCTCGCCCGGGTCAACGCCGCCCTGGGCGGGAGCTTCACCTCGCGCCTGAACCAGGATCTGCGGGAAGAGCGCGGGCTCTCCTACGGCGCCTCGTCGCGCTTCGGATTCTCCCAGCGCGAGGGCCTCTTCTCCGCGTCGGCGGCGATCTTCGAGGCCAAGGCCAGTGAAGGCATCGAGGCGCTGGTGAAGGACGTGGCGGCCTACGCCAAGAGCGGCCCCACCGACGAAGAAGTGGAGAAGACGCGGCTCCTGGCGCGGGGCGATCTGGTGGAGTCGTTCGAAGGCGCGGCCCAGAGCGCCTCGCGGCTCGGGCGCAACGCCGGCGTGGGCCTGCCGCCGGACTTCGAGTCTCGCGCCTCCAAGGAGCGCGACGGCGCCAGCAAGGCCGATCTGGTGGCCCTGGCGCAGAAGTACATGCCGGTGCAGCGGGCGTTCTTGCTGGTGGTGGGGCCGCCCACCGCCGCCGATGCGGCGCTCCCCAAGCTGAAGGAGCTGGGCTTCGAAGGCGCACCGATTCACTACAAGCTCGGCAGTGGCAACCTCGCCAGCGCCGCGTCCACGCCTCCGGCCGCCAAGAAGGGCGGTGCGAAGTGAGCACCGTCGTCCTGAGCCCGGGCGCCGAAGAGAACGGGCTCGCCTGCATGCTGGCGGATCTCATGCGCCAGAACCTCGAAGCCAAGCCGCACAAGCTCCGGGATTTTCGCCGGATGAGCGGCGACGTGGCCATCGTGGCCGAGGACGCCGACGTCTCGCTCACCCTGCGCTTCGCCCGCGGAACGCTCACCATCCTCGACGGCATCGTGGGCGTTCCCAAGCTCACCGTGCGCGGCACCGCCGACGTCATCATGCTCCTCTCCAACATGCCCATTCGCTTCGGGCTGCCGCTGCCCACCCGCGGCGACGCCGACTCCATGGACGTGGCCCGCACGGTCATGCGCGCCATGGGGGCAGGGGAGTTGCACACCTACGGCATGCTCCAGCACCCGCGGCTCTTCCTGCAGGTGACACGGGTCATGTCGGTGAACGGCTAGCGTAGCCGGCGTGGGGGGCGTGGCTTTCCCGAGTCCGCGCCTGCACTGAGAAATCGGGCACGGGCACGGGCACGTTGAAGAGTTTGCGAGCGCGGAGGAGAGAGCTGCTCGAGGCGCAACCGCGGCAGTGGACGAAGGCTTCCAACCGCCTGGTACCGCGAAGACGAGCGCCCGGGCGCTGCTCGCACGGTGGACTGGAACGTGCCCGTGCCCGTGCCCGGTCTCTCTCTCTCTCTCTCTCTCTCTCTCTCTC
>JABFRG010000892.1 GCA_013141295.1 Polyangiaceae bacterium | reverse complement strand
TTCGTCATCGCCAGCGGCGCCGGCTCCGACGTCACGCCCTTCATCGCGCCCGCGTCGTTCGACCTGAAGGCTTCCGTTGCCAAGCCCTTCACCGGCGCGGCCAGCACCAACCCCATCGGCACTGCGTTCAACTCGACCCTCTTCGAGACGACCCCGGCGGTCGACACGCTCAACACGCTCACCATCGCGGCGGCCACCGGCGCCCCGACCGGCGCGGCGCCTTCGGCGTTCCTCTTGCCCGCCCCCGGTCACTTCGCGGGCGCCATCCAGGGCTCCACGACCAAGCCGGCCGTGTTCGTCCAGGAAGGCACCGGCAAGTACTTCCTCGTCGTCGAGGACCTCGGCGGCAAGGCTTCGTACAACTTCACCATCACCAACAACGCCGTGACTGCGGCGCAGTCGCTGGCCGAAGTGGAAGCCAACAACACCTCCGCAACGGCGCAGAACGCCACGGCGTTCCCGTTCCTCCTCAAGGGCGCGAAGCTCGCTTCCGACGTGGACGAGGACTGGATCAAGGTCACCGCGCCGGGCGGCAAGAAGCTCCACGCCCGCACCCTCGCCGGCGACGCGCAGTCCGATCCGGTTCTCGAGTTCCGGGCAGCTGACGCGACCACCGTCATCGCGACCTCGTCCGATGCGGACTACCAGGAGGATCTCGTGTCTCCTGCGAACCTCGCCGCGGGCACCTACTTCATCAAGGTGACGGCCTCCTCCGCCACCGCGCCGGGCGCCGGCAAAGAGAAGTACGTCCTCTGGGTGACCTTCGACTGAACCTCGGGATACGTTGAATCGAGCGGCCGGTGCTTCGCGCATCGGCCGCTTTGCTTTGTGCGGCGCGTATCGGTACTGTCATTCTTCGCGTCGCGGACCACGCGCGGGGAGGATCGATGACCGCAGAAGACGAGAAGCCGAGTCAGGTCATGCCACTGACATCGTCCGCGGCCAGACTAGGAGAGCGCTGCCGCGTGACGTCGCTGCTGCACGTCTCCGGATCGCAAAGACCGTGATGGAAGTCGATTCTGCCGGTGAGCCAGCCGAAGCGTTCTAACGGAAAGAAGAAGAAACAGTGACGACGAGGACGAGCAGTGCAGTGACGCGGAGAGCGGCAACGGTACGAAGGCTCAAGGCTGCTGCCAAGGCCAAGGCCATCGTCGAGGTGCACCGCCGGAGGCTCGATCCCTTGCCGATACGGGCTTTCGTGGTGGAAGTGGGGCCCGAGTGGGTGGTGCTCGAGCCGATTCGAGATCGCCTGGACTTCGACGGCTACGACGCGGTGCGAATCCGAGATATCTCCGAGGTCCTCGCGTCACCGAAGGCCGGCTTTCTGCATCGCGTGCTGCGTGCCAAGCACCTTTCGCCGAAACGCCCAAAGATTGAGGGGACCGACCTCGTTGCGCTTCTGCGGTCGATCTGCGCGAGCTACGGCGTGGTGGTCATCGACCGTGAGCGATTGTATCCAGACTCAGTGGACATCGGTGCCATTTGCGAAAGCACAAGCAAGGACTTCCGAGTTATCTGGCTCTCTCCAACTGCGATGTGGGAGCGCGACGACCGGCGTTATGCGTTTCGAGATGTCACGCACCTAGGGTTTGGCGGGGAGTACGAGATGACGCTTGTCCGCATGGCGGGCCTCCCACCAAAGGAAGTGGAGGTCCCGGGCACACCCAAGAGAAAGAGGACCGCCAAGGTGCAAGGTCGCAAGTCGAGCCGCACAGGCTAGTGCCGCCGGCCGTGTCCTTGGCCATCTTAACGTGACGCTCCGGGGTCTCCAGGAACTGACGTTCGGGGCCACGAGAAATTGCCACCGTGGATGTCGATGGCGAGAGCTGCACCGAAGTGGACGCGCTAACGGGCGTCTTCTTCTGAGCAGCTCAGAACCGCAGTGCGAGCCTCGGGTGCAGCTCGCGAATCAGCATTTCCATGTCGATCATGTGGCTCATGAGCAGGAGAAGGCTTCGCCGCGTACCTGCTATCTCGAACACGGCTCGGTGCAGGTGGTTGATTGGCCATCGAACCTTCCGGACGAAGCGGAGCAAGTGTCGCGCCTGGACCAGATCTCTTTTGAAAAGCCGATGCAGCACGTTGCCGAACTTTGCGCGGTCCCAGAACTTCCGTGCGCGAGGCGGGAGCCGCCGCTTCTCGGGGTATCGCTCGAGCAGCCGGAGCGCCGCTTCCACCAGGTAGGCCCACTCGCGCGCGGGGCCCGCGAGCCCGCGGTGCGGCGTGAGCTCGCGCAGGAGGTTTGCCACCGCGTTGCGAATTTCACCGGTGCGCCGTAGAATCTCGGGAAGGGCGCGGGCCGGGTATCCGTTCTGAACAGCGCGCGGCATCGGGTCGAGCATACGCGAGGAGGGGGAGTATGGCGTCGACGAACCAATCGCGAGAGCTCGAGACGGGGAGCGCGTGGGAATAGCCCATCTCGAGGACCATCTTCTTGCGATGACCATCGCCGGCCAATGGCTCGGGATTCTCGCGACCATTGTGGGCGTGACGCAGCAACGGTGTCGTGCGAGCACCCGTCACTTGGTGTGGGCGGGCGTGAGGGGATTGTGCATCCTGCCGGGCGCGCTCTGGTCGGTCCGGTGCGGTTTGGCGCTATGGCGTTTGGGCAGCGTCGACGTGAACCGCGAGAGCTCCTTCTGGGGCGCCCCAGGCGCGGTGCTGGGCGGAGGCCTGCTGTTCATTCTGGTGATCCAGGACGACATGGGACCGCCCGCACTTCGCACGCTCGCCGCGCTGCAGTTCATCGGGTGGGGCTTCTGTCACGTCCTGCTCGTGCTCTCCGCCATCACCATGTGACCCTCTGCCGCGCCGAGTCCACCTGATTGCCAAGCGCCTGCGCGCGCCGTAGAGTGGTCTGTCGCTGCCAGCGAGAAAGCGCGCGAGGGTGACGAAGTCGTGGCGATCTGATCGTTCTGCGTCGTCGCTGACGTCGAGGTCGGTGACGGGGTAAATTGCGGGCTGGAGAAGGTGAAGGCCCGGGT
>JABFRG010000332.1 GCA_013141295.1 Polyangiaceae bacterium | reverse complement strand
AGACGACGCCGCTCTTGTTGGGCCCGACGCGAATGCGCGCCGGTGCGGTGCCGCCGCGCGCGGTGGGCCCGGGCTCGCCGGCGAACCACACGAACTTCACCGTGGTCTCCCGCGCTTCCACCAGCTTCGGCGCGCCGTTCGCGCTTGCCCCGGTGCTGGCTTGCTTGGCACCGATGGCGAAGATGCCGCAAGTGCCGACGCCGCACGCGCCCAGCAACAGGCAACCGCCCAGGATCCACCACAGCGCGGTGCTCTTCTTCGCGTGATGCGGCATCGGCATCCCGACGTAGGCCGCGGGCGGTGGCGCGCCGTAGCCACCCTGGCTTCCGCCGTAGCTCGGCGCCGCCGGATGCGCGGGAGCGGGCATCGGCACGTGCGCGGGCGCGGGCGCGTTCATGGGCGACGCTCCGTACGCCGTGGGCATCAGCGGATTCGCCGGTCCCGCAGCGGGCGGCGTGATGACGACCTGTTGCGCCGGCGCACCGACCGGCGGCAGCACGACGGCGTTGCCCATGACCGTCCTCCCCTTGCCCGGGCGGTCCGCGCGAATCTCCTGCAGCACGAGGGTGTGGCTGCCGATCTGCACCGAGGTTCCCACGCCCCACGCGTGCTCTTGCACCCGCTGTCCGTTCACCCACGTTCCGTTGGAGCTCCCGAGATCGCGGAGGCGAAGCGCGTTGCCGTCGAACAGCAGCTCGGCGTGGGTCGAGGAGCAGCGCGGGTCGGCCAGCACCAGCTCCCCCACCTCACGGCCGATGACCGCGCGCGCGAGCGAGAGCTCCTTGGTCTGCGCAGCCTGCCCCGGCGCTTGAATGGAGAGGAGGTAAGAGGCCATGGGAATCCCTTCGTGGCGGGGCCCGAAGTGGGCGCCATCGGTCAGGATAGCAAGCCCTCCGCCAGCGCCACCAGGGACGAAATCAGCACAAAATGCGGCTTCGCCGACGGTCCGACCGGGAAGGTACGGATCACGCCGGCGAAGAGGTTCCCTTCAAGGGAAAGCCTGTGCCCGAGCGCGCCTCAGAACTTGTCGGCGCGAATGGCCTTGTAGCCCGAGCCCTGCAGCGAGCTGACGGTGCGCGCGCCGAACTCCATGTCGAGCGCGGTGCTCGACTGCTCGAGCACGCAGGCCGAGGAGTGCGCGCGATCGTTCCAGCCGAGGAACATCACGATGTGACCAGCGCCGTTGCTCCGACGAACGAGCGCGTCGCCGGGGATCATGCTCTCGTACGAGGCGAGCTTGCCGGACTCGCCGCCACCCCCCACGAAGTCGAGGGTGGTGTACGAACGGCCGAGCTCCCAGCACATGGAGACGAAGCCCGAGCAATCGGTGCGGTAGCCCTGGTACGAGCGCGACTGGCTGTACGGAACGTTGGCGTCGAACCAGGAGAAGCCGCGCTGGATGGCGGTGCGGCGACCGCCCGAGACGCTGTTCAAGATGGTGCTGCGCGAGAGGTTGCACGCGAGCGTGAGCTCGTCGGCCGAGGAGCCGGTGTCGCCGTCGTCGCCGGTCGTCGCCGTCTCGTCCTCGCCTTGCGCGGCAGAGGCGCAGCCGAGCGGCCCGAGCGCCGCGAAGCAAACGAATCCGAGGATGCAGCTGATGCGAGCAGAGCGAGAGAGTTCGGCCATGCCCATCGCTTCGCACGGAGCGGGCCAACCCATGGAAACCTATGAGCGATCCAGTCGCAGCTGCGAAGCCGTACGCGGAGCGGAATCGCGTCCACCCGGCGTGAAGTTCCACCGTCCCCGTGAACCTTTTGCACGCATGCGATGCGGTTGCGCGCCCGCACGTGGTCTCTGCGCGATCCGGGCGGCTCCCATCTCTTCTCCGCGCCACCAGAAGCGCGGCGTGCCGGGCACACCCATTGCCTTCGAGGTCGATGCGACTTAGGTTGCCGATGCTATGGCGGAGGATCTCTACACAACGCTGGGCGTCGCGAAGGGCGCAGATGGCGCTGCGATCAAGAAGGCGTACCGCAAGCTCGCCAAGGACCTGCATCCCGACAAGAACCCGGGAAATGCCAAGGCCGAGGCGCGGTTCAAGGAAGTGAACCACGCCTTCGAGGTGCTTTCGAACCCCGACAAGCGAAAGCTCTACGACGAGTTCGGCGAAGAGGGCTTGCGCGACGGCTTCGATGCCGATCGCGTCCGACAGTACCGCGCCTGGCAAGGCAATGGCGGCGGCGGTCGCGGCGGCGGTCAACGCGTGAACCTCGAAGACCTCTTCGGCGGCGGTGGCGGCGGCGGTGGCCCGGGCGTCGACAGCGTCTTCGGCGACATCTTCGGCCGCTCCGCCGGTCGTCGTGGCCCGCGCCCGGGGCCCGATCTCGAGACCGAGCTGCGCATCGACTTCGCGGCCGCCGTCCGCGGTACCACCATCACGCTGCGTCCCAATGGCCAGCCCGTCACCGTGCGCATTCCGCCCGGCGCCGAAGACGGCAGCCGGCTGCGTCTCACCGGCTACGGCGCGCCGTCGAACAGCGGCGGTCCATCCGGCGACCTCATCATCCTCGTGCATGTCGATCCGCACGCGTTCTTCCAGCGCGAGGGCGACGATCTGCGGGTGAACCTCCCGATCAGCGTCACCGAGGCTTTCTTCGGGGCCAAGGTCAAAGTTCCGACCATCGACGCGGCCGTCTCCCTCAAGGTGCCGGAGCGCACCCAGAGCGGGGCGGTGCTGCGGCTCCGCGGCAAGGGCGTGCAACGGCAGGGCAAGGAGCCGGGCGATCTCTACGTGCACTTCGAGGTGAAGGTGCCCAAGGGAAGCGATCCCGAGCTCCTGGCGATCATGGAAAAGCTCAAGGCCTTCGAAGAGGCCGACGTCCGCGCAGAGCTCCGGCTCTGACCGTCCCCTGGGTGCGCAAACGGCGCGCGTTTCGCGCCTGGCCGCCATTTCGTGCGCGACATTTCCGGCGCGGCATTCGCCCAAGCTCTGGTGTTAGACTGCTCCCATCGTGCGATCTGCGAAGTGGCTTTCGGTCTTCATC
>JABFRG010000774.1 GCA_013141295.1 Polyangiaceae bacterium | reverse complement strand
CGCTCCACCGTTTACGACAACGTCTATACCGTGCGCGACCCGGCCTTCTTCGCCACCACCCTGGCGGTCATTCCCGCCGATAGCGATTCGCTCAAGGGGCCCATCACCGTCGAGATCAAGGGCAAGAGCGGCAACACCGTGGGCGTGTTCCGGCGCGCGGTGGTGTCGTACGTGAAGGGGCGCACGCTCATGCTTCCCATGCCCCTCCGGATGGCGTGCTTCAACTTCAAGGACTGTGGCGCGAGCTCCACCTGCGCGGGGGGAACCTGTCAGCCGGCCACCGTCTCCGGCGACGACCTCCGCGACTACGACGACAAGCTCGTCTTCGAGACCCGCAAAGACCTGTGCTTCGACGAGGACGCGTGCCTGCGCGGGGCGGCGCCAGTGAAGGTGAATGCCGATTGCACGTTCGCGCTGCCGAAAGCGGCGGCCGCGGGCGCACGACCCGACGTGAACGTGTCGATTCGCTGGGCGGCAGCGTCGAACCGCGTCATCGTCCTCGACGAGGGCGATGGCGTGGAGGGGTGGACGGTGTTGCCGGAGAATCCGAACCTCGGTCGCGTGTCGGCGGGCGTGTGCAAGTCGCTGCTCGATCCAGAGCCGGACCCCAAGAAGCGCGAGGTGCCGGACCAGGCGCTCGACGCGCGCATCTCCGTCGGGTGCGCCGCAAAGTCACCGACGCAACCCTTCTGCCGTCGCGCCGGCAATCTGCAGAGCGGCATCGGTGCGGAGATTCCCGTGCGCTGACCGTGTGTCGCGGACGCACGACATGCCCCGGAGCGGAACGGTCGGTGTTCCGTTCGGGAACGAGCGCGCCGGTGTGGTACGCGCCCGGCGCCTTCGTACCGGCGATTTCCCGGTAAATTCAATCGCCGACCATGGACCCCCGCTTGCAGCGAGCACGGTGTGGGATCGGCGCGCCAAGGCTCCTCCGACCCCGCTGTGCATTCACGACGAGGTAGCGGGAGAACATGATTCTGGTGGACCAAGCGCCGATACCGCACCTCGCCGAGGGCTCGCACCTCGCGCACAGGGCCGTATGAAGCCCTTTCGGGTGCTCGTGGTCGATGCATCCCGGGCTACCCGCGCGCTCCTGGCCGCCGTTCTCTTCGCGGAAGGCGACATGGAGGTGGTGGGCTCCGCGGGCACCGGCACCGCGGCGCTGTCTGCGCTCTCCAAGTGCAACCCCACGGTGGTGATGCTCGACGTGGAGATGGCCGACATGAAGGGGCTCGAGCTCCTCGCCGAGATCCGTCGCCGTGCGCCGAAGATCCCGGTGGTCGTGTTCAGCGCGCTCACGGTGAAGGCCGGGTCCATCACCCTCGATGCCCTGGGCAGGGGCGCCACCGACTATGTGACGAAGCCGTCGCCGGATGCCAGCGACGAGGCCATGGCGGACCACATCCGCAAGGAGCTGGTGGGCAAGCTGCGCGGCCTGGGCCGTCGCGCCTCGGCGGTGTTCCTCGCGCCGGAGTTGCGCGCCGCGCGCCCGGCAGGAGACAAGACGCCCCTCCAGGTCCTCGCGGTGGGCTCGTCGACCGGTGGCCCTAACGCTCTCGCGCAGATCTTCCGTTCGCTCTCGGTGCCTCTCGTGGTCCCCGTCGTCGTCGTCCAGCACATGCCGCCCGTCTTCACGCGACTTCTTGCCGAGCGCCTCTCCGAGGTATCTCCCATGCCGTTTCGCGAAGCGCAGCACGGCGACGTGCTCCGGCCGGGGGAGGGCCTGGTGGCGCCGGGAGGCTTCCACATGCGCCTCGAGAAGACCAACGGTCGCGTGTCGGTGACGCTCGACCAGGCCGCGCCAGAGAACTCCTGTCGGCCGGCGGTGGACGTGCTGTTTCGCGCCGTCGCGGCGGTGTATGGCGCCCATGCTTTGGCGGTGGTGCTCACCGGGATGGGGCGCGACGGCCTGCGTGGCGCCGAGGAGCTTCGGCGACGTGGGGCACAGATCCTCGCGCAGGACGAGGCAACCTCCGTGGTCTGGGGAATGCCCGGCTACGTGGCCCGGGCCGGCCTCGCCGACGCCACCTTGCCTCTTCCGCAGATTGCCCCGGAAATCGTGCGTCGGCTCTCACCGGCGCTGCGGGAACGAGAGGCAAGACGTGCGCTCTAACCCGAACCGCACGCGGGAGGCGTCGTGAAGGTCGTCCTTGCAGGTAGCTCCATCGCGGAGCTCGAGCCGTTCGCCGAGTCGCTGCGCGAAGACGGCCACGCCGTGCGCGTGGCTGCGGATCACGTGGCCGTGGCCGCTTGCATCGAGGAGCGCCCCGGCCTCGTGCTCCTCGACGTGCCGCGCCAGGCCGAGAGCGTCCACGCCGTGATTCACAAGCTGCGTGAGATCACCGGTGCGCCGCCCTTCTTGCTGTTCTTGCTGGTGGGCGGAGAAGTGGACGACGACCTTCTGCTGCGCGCCTACGAGACGGGCATCGACGGCGAGCTGCGAAGACCCTTCTCGTTCGCGTACTTCAGTGCCCGTGTGGCGAGCGCCGCACGGCTCGCGCGCAGGCCGGATCCAGGAGTGGTCACCTCGGTGTCGAAGACGTCTGCGGCGTCTGCCGTACGCTCGATGGCCGCCACCCCGGGGCCGCGAACCATCGCCGTAGCAGGCCTGGCGGATCGCGCTGCGACGGAGAGCGAGAACGCGCTGACGGCTGCGACGCTCTCGGGCACCTGGCGAAACGCCGGCGAGTCCATACGAAAGACGGCGAGCGGGTTCCTCGGATTGCCGGTCACGCTCGTTGCCGACGGCACGGCTCCGCCGGCCAACCTCGGCTGCGCCATCTCGCTCACGCATCCGCTCCAGCAGTTGGAGATTCGGTTGGCAGTGGGCGCCGACGTGAAGAGCGCCCGACGCCTCGCGGTGCACATGTTCGGCGAGGACGGCGATGGGCTCATGGGCGACATGTTGAACGAGGTGGCGAACCTCTTCATGGGTACCTTGAAGACATCCTTCTCGGCGGAGGAGATCTACTTCACCGCCGGCCTGCCAGAGACCATCTC
>JABFRG010000433.1 GCA_013141295.1 Polyangiaceae bacterium | reverse complement strand
TGCCTGGGCGTCGACGCCCAGGCATTCCTCGAAGCGCTCTCCCGGGCACGCGGAGGCGAGGCGGAGGCGAGAGGCGCCGGAGTCGGTGCTGCCCCGGCCCCTACCCCCACCGGGCTCTGGACCTCGGGCACCGTGCGCGGCTCCGGCAAGAATGTGTATGTTGCACCCGTATCGGGAGAGCCCCGACCCTTGGCCGGCGATCTCGACGCCGCCATTCGCGACGCGCTGGCGAAGGAGCGGCGCATCACGGTGGTGGCCGCGCCACCCGCGGACTTCACGCTCGAGACCTCGCTGCGGGCGGTGGAAGGTCGCGTACGCGTGCGCGCCGCGCTCCGCGCTGGGCAGGGCCAAGCCCTGTGGTCCGAGCGCATCGACGGCACCTTGGACGACCCCTTCGCGCTGGAGGACGCCCTCGGTGTCGCGGTGGCGCGCGTGGTCGAGCAGCGGCTCTTGCCCGCCGGAGGGCCCGGCAGTCCCGCGCTCCGGGCCATCTACGACGAGGCCAACGCCGTGTTCGAGCGGCTCGAGCTCACGCCGCTCCATGGCGCCCTGGCCACCCTGGAAGCCCTCTCCGAGGCCGATCGCGCGGACCCCTGGATCACCACCCTGCGTGCGCGGCTCCGCATGCGCATCTGGCTCATCCAGGGCGCCTTCGAGAGCGACGCGCCGATCGTCGCCGAGGAGCTGCTCTTGCGCGCCCTCGATCGCGACCCGACCATCGCCGAGGCCTACCACGCCCTCGGTTCATTGCGCCTCGCCGCGGGCGACTACCAAGCGGCGCGGCGTGCCTTCGAAGAAGCATTGCGGCGCGCACCCACGCTGGCCATCTCGCACGTGCAGCTGGGCATGCTCGCGGCCGAGACCGGGCACCTGGCGCAAGGCCTCCGCAGCCTCGACGTGGCCATGCGCCTGCAGCCGGAGAACGCCAGCGGCGCCTTGGAGCGACTTCGCCTCGTGGCGCTCACCGAGCCCCGCGCGGTCGCCGAGGCCGAGGTGCTGCGGGTGCGCGAGAGCTTCGGCCCCTTCGCCTCGCTCTCGCTCGAGGTGCGGCTGCCCTTCTGGTGGCGCGATCGCGCGCTGGCCGGCGCGGTGGCCACGCACGTCGAGTCGCACAAGTCGGGAGCCTCCTGGGAGCACGCCGCACCGTTCCTCCGCGACTACGAAACGGGACCGCGCCCGGAGTGGGTGGCCTCGAGCTACGCGGGCGTCGCCAAGATGCCGATCATCCCCCGTCGCCGCACGCTCCTGCTCATGGTGGCGGCGGAGCACCTGGCGGCCATCGGAGCCGTCGACGAAGCCTTCGGGCACATGCAGGCCGCCGCCGACGCCGCGCTGGTCGACGTGCTCTGGCTCGATCGCTGCCCGGCCCTCGACGAGCTCCGCGACGACCCGCGATTCGGCCGCATTCGCGCCGCGGTGGCTCTTCGTGCCGCAGCGGTGTGGAGCTGAGCCTCCGCCTTCACGCACTGAATACCACGCGGCCCACCTTGCGCTCTTCGTCCGGGGCCGCTTCCCGCTCTTCTTCCAGCGCGGCGGTCTCGGTCTCGAGGTCGGCGAAGCGATAGCGCACCTCGCCGGTGGCCTCGGCGGCCTGCATGTCGACATCGCCGCCGAGATCGACCACGCGCCGGGTGATCTCCTGGCTCGAGGCGGCCTCGCCGGTGGCGCGCTGGTAGGCGGCTTCGAGCGCCTGGTTGGTGACCGGGCGCTTCATGCGAATGGTGTCGAGGACGGTCTGGAGGATCGCGCGCCGACCGTTCTCTTCGCGCACGGCTTTGGCCTTGCTCGAGGCGAGGATCGCGCGGCCCAGCGGGAGCAGGAATAGCGCCGCCGAGAATACGAAAGGGATGAGCCCCAGCACCAGCGGCAGCCCGCTGTCGACGAAGACGGGCGGGTGACCACGCCGGGCGGTGATGAGCGCCCACACGTTCTCCAGCGAGAACCCGTGCACCATGGCGTAGCTGCTGGCGCCCAGGTTGAACAGGTTCAAGAACCCGATGAGCAGATCGTCTCCCGGACCGTTGCCGGTGAGGGGCGGCGCCTCGACTGGTGTATCCCACACCGATGGCGCGGGCGGCTCCGCGGTGTTCTCGGTGCTCCGGCGAATCGCCTGGAACACGTAGTAGATGCCGCCCTCCTCCGAGACCTCCACGCTGCCCTCGTAGTCGAGCATGAGGCGCGCCATGAGCGGATCGGCCTCGGCGCGGTCGAGCCCCGAGACGCGCATCACGTCGGCCAGGCCGATGCGACCCTTCTGCGCGCGGATCTCTTGCACGATGCGCTTTTGCCGCTCGAGCGGGCTCATGATGCGCACCGGTGGCCCGAAGAGGAAGCGATTCACCTTCTCGTAGAAGGGCACCGCGTCGGCTTCTTCCTGCTGCTGCCCCCGCACCGGCGCCGCCTCGTAGGCGTCGTCGTGGAACGACGAGAAGGGCCGGTAGAAGGTCCAGAACATGGCGTCGGCTACCAGCCGGAACAGCAGCCCCACCGCGCCGATGCCGCCCCGGTTGTTGTCGTTGGAGCGCGAAAGGGTGGACGCGATGACGATGGCCAGGAACAGGAGCGCGTAGCCCACCAGCACGATGGCCACCCAGGCTCGCACCACGAAGCGGCCTACACCGAGCGCGCCGGCGAGAATCGCCCGGCCTACCTTCTCGAACCACTCGCGGGTCTCCCAGGGCTTCTCGAAGCCGGTGGGAAAATAGTGGAGGAGATCGCCCTTTTCGCTCACCCGGAGGCGCCCGCGATACTCGGTGGAGAGGAACGCGAGGCCGGTCTCCACGTCGCGCAGCGCCAGCCCGCTCGCAGCGGCGGCGTCGGCCACGGTGAAGGCTTTCGTGGGCTCCGGGATCGCGCCACGGAGAACCTCCGCGGCGGACTTCGGGTCCATGAAGGTAGGCATGGCTCGCAACATAAGGCGCCGGGCCTCCGGACGCCATGGCCGCGGCCCTCGCCCGAGCCGGTATTTCGCCCGCAAAAACGCGGGGCTCGACGCTATTGCAGCG
>JABFRG010000084.1 GCA_013141295.1 Polyangiaceae bacterium | reverse complement strand
GAGCGGCACCGCAGCGAACGAGGAAAAGCTCGCCAGGTAGCGCGGCTCGTCGCGCCCCGGCACCAGCGCCTTCAGCTCGCGGAGGCGCCGCAAGTACGGCACGCCGGCGAGCCACCGAGCCATGCCGTCGACGTGCCGCCGGAGGCGGGGCGAAGGAAGCGCCCGCGGGTGCGTGACGTTCGCCAGCGGGCAGAACCCCAGCGACAGCCCGGTTCCTTCAGCGGCCAGCAAGGCCCCCAGGCGCGCGACCGTCGAGAGCCAGATGCCCCACACGCGCGTGCGCCGGAAGCGGAGGATGTCGAGGAGCCACGCGGTCACGCGCCGCTGGCGATAGATGGGATTGATGACCGCGAAGCCGAAGACCATGCCCCGCTCCTCGAGGACGAAGACGCGCCGCAGCGGCGCCGGCCCGAACACCATCGGTCGATTCAAGAAGGCCATCTCCACCGACACCTGCGCCGAGGCCAGGTAGTCGCGCTGGACCGCCTCGAGCTCGGGCCACGGGGCATCGGCATCGACCTCGCGCAGCGTCACCTTCGCCTTGTGCGCCGATCGCACCGCGCTCCGGGTCTCCGGCGACGGCGCAGCGGAGAGCGCGTCGAGATCGGCCTCGCGATCGACGCCGATGCCGGCCCCGTGGAGGCCGTGGTGCTCCAGCGCAGGGAGCACGTCGGCGCGGACGTAGAAGAACGTGCTCCGGCGCTCCTGCTCCAGGAAGCGCCGCACCAGCTCCTTGCGGTCATTCTCGGCGCAAAGCGGCCCGCCCAGGGTGACGGCGGTGCCGAGCGCCCGCGCATAGACGATACCGCCGAAGGAGGTGCGGAAGGTGCGAAGCTCCGGCTGGAGCGTGGAGGCGGCGACCAGATCGCCGTGGCCGAAGGCGCGCACCAGGTCTTCCAGCTCGCCCTCCCCTTCCTGCCTCACGCGAGCTCCACCCGCGCGTCGAGGCCGACCTGGGCCAGCCGACGATTCATGTGCGCCACCGCACGACCGCACAGGAACGCGCCGTCGAGGCCGGTCTGGCTCACCACGTCGGGGTCGGCGGCGGAGCGGGCGATGGTATGGCCCCACCGCTCCACCTTGGTCTCGAGGACGCGGCGCGCGTCGCGCCCGAGGTTGGGTACGTGCTCCGCCAGGTAGAACATTCCGAAGGCCACGTGGCGGCTCTCGTCTTTCGCCAGCCGTCGCGGCAACCAGTCGGTGGCCACGAGGCGCAGCGGCTCGAGCAGCATGGCGATCTCGGGCGTCTCTGCCAGCCCGGCGAAGGCCCGCGGCGCGTCCACGAAGAAGGCGTGGGCCGCCCCTTCCATCAGGATTTGCAGGCCCACCATGAGCCCCTCGGGGGTGGGGTCGGCGGCGATCTCGCGCACCAGCTCGTCGGTCATGGTGCGCACCTGCCCGGGCTCGCCGAGCGCATCGGTGAGCGCCTCGAAGAACCGTACGTGCCGGGCTTCGTCCTTCGCCTGTATTATGCACATATCACGGGTGAGCCCCGCGGGCAGGGTGGTCGCGAAGCGCGTGGCTCCCAGGAGCGCCGCGCGCTCGCCGCACGAGAGCTGGGCCACCATGTCGGCGATGGCGGCGCGCACAGGCCGAGGTATCGACGCGAAGTCCAGCGCGGCCCACGGCAAGGCCTCGACCCCCCATGCGTCGCGCGCGGAGAGCGTCAGCAAATGGGCAACGCCGTGCTGCGGGTCGCCGAGAGCGAACGCCGCGGCTGCGCTGGCGCTCATCCGAGCTCGTCGGGGAGCGCGCGCGCCAGCACCTGGTGCAGCGTGCGCATGTCGTCGTCGTCGGAGAGCCGCTCCAGCGCCGCCTTCACCTTCAGAACCGTGGGCGTCACGAACTTCAAGAAGCCCGGGTTCTGCTTCACCCGATCGATGAACACGAATCGGCCGGCGTCCTTGAGCTTGCGCTGCACGGTGACGAGGTCGAACTCGTAGCCGAGACCGTCGCGGTCGACCCGGGAGAGGCCTCGCGCCTCGGCGAACTCGTCGAGACGCGCCTCCACGAACGCGCGGTCGAACTCCTGGTAGCTGTCACCCAGGAGCGCCACCAGATCGTAGGCCCGCGGCCCCAGGAGCGCGTCTTGGAAGTCGATCCACACCAGCGAGAAGTCCTCGCCCCCTTGCTCGCGCACCATGAGGTTCCGCGACTGGTAGTCGCGATGCACGAAGCCGCGCGGCAGGTCGGCCACGCGCCGCGCCAGGCGGTCGGCGATGCCGGCGAAGGTGGCCTCGTCGTCCGCGGTCATGGAGTGGCCGCGTCCCTCGATGCCCCACTCCTTGAAGTGCTCGATCTCCCAGCGGAGCAGATCGAAATCGAAGGCACGGCGCGACACCACGCAGCCGTCGGGGAGCGCCCAGAGCGCCGCCTGGGCCCGGGCCAGGTCTTGCACGGCGCGAGTGTATACTGCACGCTTTTGCTCGGGACGCCGGAGCAGATACTGCGCCAGCGTGTCGTCGCCCAGGTCTTCGATGAGGAGCCAGCCCTTGCGGGTGTCTTCCGCCAGGATGCGCGGCACGTCGAGGCCGCGCTCGGCCAGCAGATCGCGGACCTCCAGGAAGGGCCAGCGGGTGCCCACCTCGGCCTTGTCGATCTCCTCGGCCTTGGACCCCTCGGGGACGAACATGGCGACCGCCGAGCCTCCCTCGGCCAGCGCCACGCGGAAGTAGCGACGGGTGGAAGCGCCCCCCGGCATGACGGTGATCGCCCCCTCGGAGACGGTGCGCGCACCATGTCGAACCAGCAAATCTTGAATCGGCCCCAGGGCCGCTTTCGAGTCCATTCCCGCCAGTATCGCCGATTTCAGTGCGGGCGTCGCGACGAAGCCGAGCACGGAAACCGTTTGCAAAACGCCCCGCATCCGCGCGATGAAGGGCCTGGCCCTAAGGTCCGGACCGAGGCAAGCGCCGCGGATTTTATCGGGGCTTCGAGGCGCGAGGAGGAGGCATACTGCTGCTATGTTGACGACGAGTAACGACGAAGCCCCGAAAAAGACCGGA
>JABFRG010000102.1 GCA_013141295.1 Polyangiaceae bacterium | reverse complement strand
TCTCGCGTCGCTGCGTCCGGCGCGGGCGCGCGTGCTGCTGCCTGGTGGCGACGAGCTGGAGATCGCCGCGGAAGAGGTGCTGGTGGGCGAGCGGGTGCGGGTGCGCCCGGGCGATCGCGTGGCCGTCGACGGCCGCGTGGTGGAAGGCGAGAGCGAGGTCGACGAGTCGATGCTCACCGGTGAGCCGCTCCCGGCCCGCAAGCGGGTAGGCGACGCGGTGTTCGGCGGCACCTCCAACGCGAGTGGCACCCTGGTGGTGGAGACCACGCGCATCGCCAAGGAGAGCGCCCTCGCCCAGGTGGTGCAACTGCTCCGCGACGCACAGAGCTCCCGCGCGCCCATGCAGAAGCTCGCCGATCGGGTGAGCGCGGTGTTCGTGCCGGCCATGGTGCTGGCGGCGTTGGCGACCGTGGGCCTGTGGGTGCTCTTCGGAGAGCCCTGGCTCCGCGGCGTCGCGGCGGGCGTCGCAGTCGTCGTGGTGGCGTGTCCGTGCGCCATGGGCCTGGCCACCCCCACCGCGGTGATGGTGGCCACTGGGCGGGCCGCGCGCATCGGCGTGCTGCTCCGCGGTGGAGAGCCGCTGGAGCTCGCGGCCACCGTGTCCACGGTGGTGTTCGACAAGACCGGCACCCTCACCGAAGGCCACCCCACCGTCTCCGCGTTCCAAGTTCGCGAAGATCTCGATGCCGCACGAACATTGCAGTATACACGCAGTGTGGAGGCCGCCTCCGAGCACCCCCTCGCCCGCGCCATCGCGGCCTATGCCAAAGGTCGGGGCGCGGAGCCCCTGCCGATGGAGGGCTTTGCTGCGGTGACCGGCGGCGGCGCCGAGGCCACCGTCGACGGACGCCGCATCCTGGTAGGAAGTCGCGCGTTTCTCCAGGAGCGGGGCATCGAGACGACGGCCGACGACAGCGACGCCACCGTCGTTTGGACCGCCGTGGACGGCGCCTGGGCCGGCCGCTTCGAGCTCACCGACGCCGTGCGGCCGGAAGCCAAAGACGCGGTGACCGCGCTACGCGCTGCGGGCGTCGAGGTGCATCTCCTCACCGGTGACGGCGAGGGTGCGGCCCGACGCGTGGCCACCGCCGTGGGCATCGACCACGTCCACGTCCACGCCCGGGCCCGGCCCGAAGACAAGCTCGCCGCCATTCGTGCGCTGCGCAAGGACGGCGCCATCGTCGCCATGGTGGGCGACGGCATCAACGACGCACCGGCGCTGGCGGAAGCGCAGCTCGGCATCGCCATCGGCAGCGGCAGCGATCTCGCCATCGCCGCCGCGGGCGCCACGCTGCTGCGCCCGGATCTGCGGCTCCTGGCTCAGCTGGTGGACCTCTCCCGCGCCACCCGGCGCACCATGCGACAGAACCTCTTCTGGGCCTTCGGCTACAACGTCGTCGCCATCCCAGTGGCCGCCGGCGCCCTGTGGCATTGGGGCATCTTGCTCTCACCCATGCTCGCATCGGCCACCATGGCGCTCTCGTCGGTGAGCGTGGTCACCAACAGCCTGCGCCTCGGCCTCTGGCGCCCGGGCCGTTGAACCTCACACCAATCCGAGCTTGGCCCGCGCGGCCTTGGTGAGGCCGCGGGCGACAATCGCATACGAGCGCTCGATGCACGCGCGGAGCTCCGGGTCGCGAAGACCCGGCTTGGCGAAGTGCTGGATCCACTTCAGGCCGCGAGATGCCAAATACGGCGCCGGACGAAGCCCCGGAAGATCGCGCAGGCGGAAGAACTCCACCTCGCTCACCTTGAACGTGAACGCCGGTTGGTCGACTTCCCATCCGCCCACCACGAAGACCTTGCCCCCTACCTTCCACACGTGGGAGCCGCCCCACTGCGTCACGTAGGTGGTTCCGCGCATGGCTTTGCAGAAAGCGTCGAGCTGCTCGTAGGTCACGCCGCGCAGCTTACCTCAGCGGCAGGAGCATGTGAGCTTGGCGCCGACGCTGGGCTTCTGCGCGCACGAGCTGGTGGGGCTCCGGCGCTCGTCGCAGGCGGTGGTGGTGCTGCACGAAGTGCCGTCGGCGCGGGTGAAGTCGATGCTGCCGCGGCCCTCGCACTTGAGGCCCTCCGCGCCGCAAACATCGTCGCACGAGGTCGACGTGGTGAGCGTCTTCTCGATGGTGCGGAGCGGCGTCACGAGACAGCAGCACGAAGCGGAGGTGCCCACGGGGACGATGCGGCGCTTTGGGTGCCGTTGCTTTCGCCGCACGCCGCGCTCTCACGAGCGCACTCACGCCAGCGCGGGGCATCGGAGCGCGACGCGGAGATCGTGCACCGGCATGGCCCAGTGATCTTCCCAGCGGAAGGTGGGCAAGAAGGCGGTGGCCTTGCCGCCTCGAAACGCCCGACGCAGGGCCGCGAGCTGACCAGGGTAGCGGAGCGCCCAGCGGAGGCTACCGAACACGGCGATCATCGCCGACCCGGGCGCACCGGTCTGCGCGTAGGTGAAGGCCTGCAGGAGGATCTCGCCGCGCACGTCGGGCGCGTAGCCGGTGAGCACGTGCCACAGATCGTGCGTCTGCCGCATGCGCAGCATCACGTAGGCGGCCCGGGGATCGCCCACGTCGGGGAGCTTCTCGAAGGCCTCCGGCGTGATGTCGTTGCTCCGGAGAAAGCGCAGGTACTCGCGGCCGAGGGTGCCATCGGGCAAGCGCTCCAGCGCCTCCCAGTCGATGCTCGCCCGGTCGATGCGCGGTTGCTCGGCGAGCAGCGCCTGCCCTTCCGGTGAACCCGAAAGACGCGTGCCGGCGCGGGCCACGGCCCCGAGGTTCATGGCCTGGAGGAGCACCAGCACCTGGTCGAGGCGCCCGGGATCGCGGGCGAGCGATGCGAGGGAGCGCACCACCGTGCGGGCGCGAGTCGTGAGCGGAGGAATGGAAACGGAAAACGGCGCGGCCGAGGTGCTCATGGCGATCTCCTTGTTGTCAACATTGACAATAGTACCCAAGCGACTGTTGTCAAGCGTGCCAATGAATTCTACACTCGGTGCATGGTCCGTCCC
>JABFRG010000873.1 GCA_013141295.1 Polyangiaceae bacterium | reverse complement strand
CCCCGTGGATGGTGTAGCTGTTTCCGAGCGACGGGGTCCCTCGATAGGCCGCCACGCGAACGCGGCGGGCAGCAGACGACGACCTACGGGCGGCATGCGTGGCACTCTGGCGTGCCACGCATGCCATGCAGCCGGTGTCTTGCGACAGCCATCGAGCGTCGTGGGCCAGGGAGGGCAGCGGGGCAAGTGCTCGCAATCACCTGCGCTGAGGCTCGGCACGCGGCGGGCAAGTGGATGCGCGCTTGCCGCGCCTTGCCGCACCGTACGCGCCGCGTCGTCCTCAGGAGACGTCGCTGTTCCAGCCTGGCGGACTTTCTCGCGCATGCGCGGGAGGCCTACGAAGCGCCGCTCCCACGCTACGTGACGCAGGAGTTTCACAGGTACCTTGCGTGCGGCGACTTTGCCCAGGGCTTCGTCCACACCCGGTGCGAGCACTGCGGCTACGATTTGGCCGTCGCCTTTTCGTGTAAGGTGCGCGGCGTGTGCCCGAGCTGCGCGGGCCGCCGGATGGCGGGGGCAGCGGCGCACCTGGTGGACTGCGTGCTCCCGGCGGTGCCGACACGGCAGTACGTGCTGGCGGTGCCGTACGAGCTATCGGGTCTCGCCGCCACGCGTCCGGCGGTGCTGACGGCGCTCTCTCGCATCTTCTGGGAGACGGTACAGCGGCGCTACCGACGCTGGCTGCGCAGCACGGGCGTCTTGGTGCCGGTGGAGACGGGCGCCATCACCGGCGTGCACCGTGCGGGTGCCAGCTTGAACGTGCATATTCACTTCCACCTTCTCGCGCTGGATGGCGTCTACGTCGAGGAGGACGGCGCGCTGCGCTTCGTGCCGGCGCCGCCGCCCACCGAGTCGGAGTTGGCCGGTATGGTGGAGCGCATCTACGCCCGCGTGCTCGCGTGGCTGCGAAAGCAAGGCCTGGCCCGGAGCGAGGACGAGGCCGAGCTCGACGCGGAGCGCAAGCCGCTATCACCCATGGAGGACCTGGTGCGACTGGGCATGGGCCGCGGCGAGCTGCGCACCACCGGCGACGGCGACGGCGAGGCCGTCCACGACGAGACGCCTCGGCGGCCCGCAGCGCAGCGCGCCGTGAGCTACCGGCGCTTCAACCTGCACGCCGCATTGCGCTAGGGGCCCGCGCGCAATTGGTCTGTTGGGGTCACCATCGAGAGCATGAAGCGAGAAAGCAACGCGCTGCCTGGGATCGAGCAGGTCGAGGATGGCGTACAAGCGCCGGGCTGCCTCCCGCGCCATGGCGCGCCGCTCCTGTGAGGGTGTAGACCTCATCGTGGCGGCCGCTTCCTCGCCTTCTGTGGCGGGTTGGGTGTGATGTCCACGACGTTGGCGAGCACGTGGACTTCGCTCTGGTACGTCGCGGCAAACAGAGCCCCTGCTTGATCGAAACGTTCGCTCTGGTCCCAGCCCCGCATCGTCAAGGTTGCCTGTGCGCCGTGGCTGCCCCATCGCATTCCGCTCAACTTGAGCCGCAGCGGCTACACTTGCATGTGTCGCCGCAGTCAGTCCATGTAGAGCCAGAAGTGGTCAACGGCGCCGTCTTTCACGACGATGTGACAGGAGTGTGAGGTGAACATCATGCCGAACGATCTTGCGTCCGCGAAGTTCTCGCACACCAACGTGGCATTTGGCGAATGGCAGATGATGTGGCCTGTTGCGTCCTTGGCCCCAATGTTGTCTTGCATGAGGGTTGCTTCATCAACGCGCCACTCGAATCCCATTTTCGTCGCGCGAGCCTGAACCTCGTGAAGGCTCATTCCGCCCTGAATCCGGTCACCCAGTTGAAAGGCCGGAGGGTGGATACAGGAGTAGCAGTAACGGCCAACGGCACCGAGTGCGGCGATGACGGCGCCTCCAATAATCAAGCTTCGATACTTCCGAGTGACTTCGCGAATGGTCAAGGCGCTTCGTGTTCTTGGGTTCGGGTTCAAACTCAGTGCTTCGCGAGCCTGCTCGTGAGCGCAGCCGTGGCGCGCGGGCGCTCCAGGAGAAGCGCAAAGTGGTCCGTCGAATGTGCACGTAGGTGCTTCTCCACCTCGGAAAGACGCCGCTGTTCGTCTGGGCTCCAAACATTCATTCGCTCTGCCACCGGGACGGAGAGTAGCCAAGGAAAGGGATATCCGCAACGTAGCCGCTCGGGCAGCTGGGTTCGCGGCGCGACTTGGGGAGTTCAGTTCGGCTACGCTGCAGATATCCATCTGCTTGGCCTACTCTCTCAAAGTGAGCACCGCCCATTTCAGCCTGGAGATGCGCTCGGGCGGAAGCACCGGCGGATCCACGCAGAAGGACGACAGCCCGAAGGAGCTTCCCGCCCCCATGGATGTCCGCGTCTCCGACTACATCGCCGACGCCATGCTCGGCCGCGGCGACGGCCCCAAGAGCGCCCCGCGATTTCGCATCTACTGGCCGCAGGCGAAGCGCGACGCCGCGCTCCCCGCGGTGCGGACTTGGGTGCAGGGGTTGAAGTAAGGCTTCGAACCCTCGTGCCTCAAGGCGCGAAGATGGGCTGCGAATCTCCGCGCCCATGCCTGGTGGTGGTGGTGTGGATGCTCCTGTTCCCTTCGCTGCGCAAGTTCGCCAGCCTGGAAAAGGGCGTCTGAAGGTCAGGGGCAGGCGGGGGTGCGGTCGACGCCGTCGAAGAACTCGTCCACGAAGAGCCGAAAGGCCATGGCGTTCTCTTGGGGACCGCACTTGAAAGCCGGCTTCGCCAGGGCCTTCTTGGCCAGCATCGCGCTCTGCTCGCGGAAGTAGCGCACGGCCAGCTCGGCAGCGTACTCCCGCACGTCGTTGCCCGGCTGGAACGCATAGTACGTGCCGCCGCGCACCATGGTGTCGCCGGGCGCGTAGGGGGCGAGGCACGCGGTGCGCGCGCCGCACTTGCGGCGCACCTGCTCGAACACGTCCGTGAGCTTCTTCACCGAGTAGTCGTCGTGCGCCTGATCGTTCAAGTGGAAGATCTCGTGAAAGAGCGTCTCGGTGACCGCGTCTTGGCTCTTGAGGAGGGAGCCCTTCACGTTGTACCCGATGCGCCAATCGAGGGCGTCGGCCGACGGAGTGGTGCGGTTCTCCGATTCCATGAAGCGAAAATCGATGTGGCTGGTGCGGTAGCGAGGGAAGGGACCGGCGCGGCCGGCGGCGGCCCGCAGATCGCGGAAGAACGTCGCGAAGACGTCGAGCGTCTGGCGCACCCATGCGAGGTGCGTGCGGTTGGTGCCTTCGGGTGTTCGCGGCAGGATGTGGATCATCCCGCGGTAGCCGCCGTCCATGATGTGGTCGCGCTCGACGCCGGCCGGGCTGTCGAAGCGATCGAGCATGTCTTCGGCGATGGCGCGGGCCGCGGGGTCGCGCGTGAAGCGGAGGCCCAGCAGGCAGTGGCCGGGATTGGCTTCTGCGGCACACGTCCGCAGGCGGTCCGCGGAGCCGGCCGGCGCGTCGAGGAAGAGCGCGGCATCGAGCGCCGCCAAGGTGCGCGGCGTTGGCTCGGCGAACGACGTGGGCGCCGCTGTCGTGGTCGCAGCGGGAGGCGGCGCAGCGGTCACCGAGGCGCTCGCTGTCACGGCGCTCGGCGCGTGCAGCGTACCGGGCCGGGCGGCGCTGGGGGCATCGCCGGGCTCGCTGCGCCCGCACCCGGAGAGGAGCAGGACGCATGCAACATGCACGAAGGCCTCAGCGGCGATGCTGCTGCTTGGCCGGTTCACGTCCCGCTTCCTCGTCCACGTAGTCCGCGAAGTCGGCTGCATCGACCCGGGGCTTGCGCGCGTCTTCCACCCGGGCGCGGCTCGCGGCCGCGGCGTCGCTGGCCATGACCTCGGCCTCCACCACCCGCGTGCGGTGCTCGAGATCGATGCGCGGGAAGCGGTAGATGAGCTCACCCTGATCGTCGACGTCGACCGCCATGTGGTCCGGGAGCTTCTTCGCCATGTCCGTGAGCAGGGTATCGGCGTCCATCACCTGCATGCCCAGCGACGCCGAAACGTCCATCGCACGCAGGCGCCCCCGCCGGGTCTGCGCCAGGGCGAAGATGGCCTGCTCCTGGGTGGTGCGCTCTTCCTTCGCACCGCTCTTGGCGAGAGACTTGCCCCCCATGAACGAGAGGAGCCAGACGCACGTCGCGATGAGCGCGATGGGCGCCGAGAGAATCCACGTGACCGGCGCCGCGCCGAACAGCACGAAGAAGAACGTGAACAGCAGGAGCGCAACGCCCCAGCCCACGGAGAGCACAATCCACCCGAAGACGCGGGCCACGGTGCCGCCGATCTTCGAGGGCTGGCCGGCGAGGGATACGGATTTCGCAGCGAGGGGACCGCGCGCCGCGCCGCAGGCGGTGCAGTAGCCCATCACGCCCCGGTTCACGATGGGCGCATTCTGTCGGCAATGGGGACACATGGGCTCCGTAGAAGATGCGTCCTGGATGCGGTACGTCAAGCATTCCTCTCGGCGAGCGCCCTTACCCCCGGTTTCCGGCGAAAATTGCCTCCGGCGGGACCGGAATTGCGTCGACGAAATTGACGCATCGGTACAAAGTCACCCCGTGGGGACCCTCGGTTTCGGCTATACGTGCCGCATGACGGCGCTCGCGCAAGATCCGAGAGACCTCCGCATCCTGCTCCTCGAGAACATCCACGCTTCGGCCCGGGAGATGCTGGCCGCCGAGGGCCTTCGAGTGGAGACCCTGAACGGCGCGCTCCGGGAGGACGAGCTCCTGGCGCGCCTCGAGGGCGTCCACATTCTGGGCATTCGCAGCAAGACCCAGGTGCGGAAGGAAGTTCTCTCCCAGGCCAAGAGCCTCATGGCGGTCGGTGCATTCTGCATCGGCACCAACCAGATCGACCTCGCCGACGCCAATCTGGCCGGGGTGCCGGTCTTCAACGCGCCGTTCTCGAACACGCGGTCGGTGGCCGAGCTGGTCATCGCCGAGATCGTGCTCTTGGCGCGGCAGCTCGGCGATCGCAGCCGCGAGGTTCACGCCGGCACCTGGCGCAAGGTGGCCAGCGGTTGCTACGAGGTGCGCGGCAAGACGCTGGGCATCGTGGGCTACGGCCACATCGGCTCTCAGGTGGGGGTGCTCGCCGAGGCCATGGGCATGCGGGTGGTGTCGTTCGACATCCGCACCACCATGTCCATCGGCAACGCGCGGGCCCTCGATCTGCTCGACGAGCTGCTCGCGGCGTCGGACTTCGTGACGCTCCACGTGCCGGAGACGCCGCAGACCAAGAACCTCATGGGCCGCCGTGAGCTCGGGAAGATGAAGCCCGGGTCGTACCTCATCAACGCCAGCCGCGGCACCGTGGTCGACATCGAGGCACTGGCCGACGCGGTGCGATCGGGCCACATCGCCGGCGCCGCGGTGGACGTGTACCCGGAGGAGCCGGAGACGAACTCCGACGGCTTCGTGACGGCGCTGCAGGGGCTGCCCAACGTGCTGCTCACGCCGCACATCGGCGGCTCCACCGAAGAGGCGCAGGCGGCCATCGGTCGCGAAGTGGCCATCAGCTTGCTGCGCTACATCGAGCAGGGAACCACCACCGGCGCCGTGAATTTCCCCGGCGCGGAGCTTCCGCGGGCGGATCAGACGCACCGCCTGGTGAACGTGCACCGCAACGTCCCCGGCGTGCTCCGCGACATCAACCGCATCGTCTCCGACCGCAACGCCAACATCCGCAGCCAGCTGCTGGCCACCGACAACAACGTCGGCTACCTGATCATGGACCTCGACAGCGACGTGGTGCGCGAGGTCTCGAGCGACATCGCAGCTCTGCAGACCAGCATTCGCACCCGCGTCCTCGAGTAGGGGCTTCCCGCTACTCGGCGAAGACCTTGCCGGGGTTCAGGATGCCGCCCGGGTCGAGCACCGCCTTCATGCCGCGCATGAGGGCGATCTCCGCAGGCGAACGTGTATAGTGCAGGTAACTCTTCTTGAGCAGGCCGATGCCGTGCTCGGCGGAGATGCTCCCCTGGTACTTCTTCACCAGCGCGAACAGCACGTCGTCGGCCTCGTGGGTCTTGTGGAGGAAGGCTTCCTTGGAGAGGTCGTCGGGCTTCATCACGTTGATGTGGAGGTTGCCGTCGCCGATGTGCCCGAACAGGCAGATCTCCCAGCCGGGGTACTTGGCGGCGAACACCTGCTCGAGCTCGGTGGTGAAGCCGTGCAGCTGGGCAATCGGTAGCGCCACGTCGTTCTTGTGGGGAAATCCGGTGGCCGAGAGGCTCTCGCTGATGCCCTCGCGGAGCTCCCAGAGGGCGCGCGCCTCGCCGCTGTGCTGCGCGAGAACACCGTCGGCCACCAGCTCACCGGCGAACAGCCCTTCCACCCACGTGTCGAGGTCCTTGCCGTCTTCTACCTCCACCAGCACGTAGTAGGGCGAGGGGGACTGGAAGGGCGGCCGCACCTGCCGGTGACGCATGAGGCGCGCGAGGCAGGCCTCGGTGAAGAACTCGTAGGCGGAGATCTGGAACGGCCCCTGGCGCGCCGCGCGGAAGAGCTCGAGGACGCCGGCCAGATCCTCGACCGCGAAGAGGAACACCGAGAGGTGGCTGGGAATGCGCGCCAGCTTCAGGGTGGCCTCGGTGATCACTCCCAGGGTGCCCTCGCTCCCGATGAAGAGCTGACGCAGGTCGACGCCGGTGTTGTTCTTCTCGAGGGCGCCACCGAGCTCCAGCACCTCGCCGGAGGCCAGCGCCACCTGGAGCCCGAGCACCCACTGGCGCGTGAGGCCGTAGCGGATGACCTTCACGCCGCCCGCGTTGGTGGCGATGTTGCCCCCCACCTGACTGGTACCCTTGGACGCGAAATCCACCGGCCAGGTGAGACCATGGGGCTCGACGTGCTGGTGCACCGCCTCGGTGACGGCGCCCGCTTGGACCCGCACCGTGGCTCCCAGATCGTCCACCGGATCCATTCGGCGCATGCGCGAGAGCGAGAGCACCGCTTCGCCGCGGCTCGCCACGGCGCCTCCGGCGAGCCCCGTGCGCCCGCCCGACGGCACGACGGCGATGTGATGGGCATTCGCCAGCGCGAGAAAGCGGCTCACCTCGTCGGTGGTGCGCGGCAACGCAATCAGGCTGGGAGCCGGCGTGAACACGCGCGTCCAGTCGCGCCCCATGGCCTGAAGATCGCCCTCGTCGGTGGTGACGAAGTCGGCGTCGAACTCGCGCGCGAGGAGCGCCTTGAACTCGGGGAGATTGCTCGGGGCCATGGGGCCCCCTTTTACACCAGCCGGGGCGCGAGCGTGAATCCGCGGCGCGCGCCTTGACAGATCCCGCGCCGGGCAGCCAACCTTCGGCCCATGAAATACGCGCCCGCATTCGAGAAGCTGGTGAACGACGCGAAGGCCAAGGTGCGCGAGGTGTCCATCGACGACGTCAAGAAGCGCCTCGACGCCAAGGAGGCCTTCTTGCTCGTGGACATCCGCGAAGAGAGCGAGTGGGCAAAGGGGCACTTGCCGGCCGCCACCTACATCGGGAGGGGCATTCTCGAGCGCGACATCGAGGGCAAGGTGCCGAGCTTC
Organism: Polyangiaceae bacterium; assembly: GCA_013141295.1. GTDB lineage: Bacteria > Myxococcota_A > Polyangia > Polyangiales > Polyangiaceae > JABFRG01. The sequence continues at coordinate 7,520 of JABFRG010000873.1, read as the reverse complement.
GATGCCGACATCGTCCTCTACTGCGGCGGCGGGGGCCGCTCCGCGCTCTCCGCCGAGAGCCTGCAAAAGATGGGGTATACACGCGTCACTTCCATGGCCGGCGGCTTTCGCGGATGGACCGAGCGCGGCTTCCCCACCGAAGGCGTGTAGAGCTGCGTGTATCGCGATAGCGAAGGTGCCCTGCAGATGCGGCTCCTCGACCTCCAGGCGGAGGCGAAGGCCGCCGAGTCCCGGCTCGGGGCCATCTCCCGATACGCACTGCTCGAGGTGGCGCAGGCACGACCGCACTTCGCGAGGCCGGCGGGGCTCGACGCCCACAATCGGGCGTTCTTCGCCCTCGAGTCGTACATCGCGGAGCTCGAGCGGACGATGCAGGACGCCGTTGCCCGCCGGGAACGCGAGCGGCGGGCCGGGCGCTCGCTGTTTCCGCACGTTCGTGTGCCGGTGGTGTTCGGGGCGCGCGATTCGCTCCTCCTTCGCGCGCAGGACCTCGGGCTCGAGCTTCGTGCCCTGATCGAAGAGCACGATCCCGGCGCCAGCGTCGAGAGCTCGGGCGTGCTCGCCTACGTTGCGGAGCTGGTGCGCGACGAGACGCCCTACACCGTCGGCGCGTGGATCGACGAGGCGGGCGGCGCGAGCTTCTCCGTGGCCACCTCGGTGGCCGATAGCGCGCCTTCGCTCATGCTGGTGCCGGAGACGCTGGCGGAGACGCTGCGCGTGCTGCTCCTCGGCGCGGTCGATCGCAAGATCGGCGATCCGCGCTTCGACGAGACGTTCGTGGTGCGCGCCGAGCTGGGCGACGACGTGCACGCGCTGCTCTCGCCGGCGGTGCGGCAGGCGCTGGTGAACCTCTCCACCCGCAGCGTACCCACGCTCGTGCTGCACCAAGGGACCGCCGAGCTGCGGCTGCCGGAGCTGATTCGCGCGAGCTCGCTCGACACGTCGCTGTCGATCCTGGCGGAGATCCGCGCGCGCGTGACCGCCAGCGCCTGACCCCGTCAACCGATGGCCTTCGCCCCCCAAGCTGGGGCTCGGCGCGGCATTACCTCGGAGGGAATCGTGGTCGCGCCTCGGAGATCCTACAGAGCCCTCGCGTCCAACAGCGGACGCGAAATTCGGGCGGAATCCATGAACACCATCAAGAAGGTCTATCTCTCTGCGAACCTCGCCACGTACGCGGGATTCGCCGCTGCGTTCTTCGCCGTCCCCCGCGTGCTCGGCGAGGCCATTGGCGTCCGTTTCGAGACCGCGGCCGCGCTTGCGGACTTCCGCGCGATGTACGGCGGCCTCTGCCTCGGCGTCGCGGTCGTCATCGGCATGGGCTTTCGTAAGCGCCGCTTCGAGCAACCCGCGATGGTCGTCTCGATCGCGTGCGCCGGCGCCCTCTTGCTGGGGCGAGCGCTCACTCTGGCGACCGACGGGCCGGGCAACGCGTTCATCTATGCGTCGATGGCCTCGGAGGTGCTCGCGGTCGGCGTCGGGCTCGCGCTCGCGAAGTCGAGCGAGGAGGCGCTCGCGTGAACGCGCTCCGGGCTCCCGCGACCACGGTTCAGCTGGTAGCGTGGAACAGGATGGCGTCTCCTTTCGGCTCGCTCCTCAGGACGTTGCGCTCGGAGCGCAGCTTGAGCCAGCTCGGGCTCGCGTCGATGGCGCAGGTGTCGACCCGGCACGTGAGCTTTCTCGAGACCGGGCGGTCGTTCCCGAGCCGTGAGATGGTGCAGAAGCTCGGCAATGTTCTCGACCTGCCGCTCCGCGATCGCAACGCACTCCTCGACGCGGCAGGCTTCGCCAAGTCTTATCGGGAGACCCGCCTCGACGACCCTTCGATGACCGACGTCTGGGGCGCGCTCGAGATGATCCTCCGTCGCAACGAGCCTTTCGGCGCCGTGGCGCTCGACCGCTACTGGAACCTGGTCGTCTCCAACGCGGGCTATGCCCATGTTCACGCGGTGCTCACCGGCCACGACGAAATCGTCCCGTATCGCGTCGAGACCGCCCCCAAGATCAACGTGCTTCGGGCCCTCTTCGCGCCGGGCGGGCTTCGGAGGCACGTCGTCAATTGGTCCGCGTGCGTGCGAGCGATGCTCCCGCGCATCGAACGCGAGGCGCATTCGCGCGACCGCAAGACGCGCGAGCTGGCGGACGAGCTGCTGGCCTACGAAGGCGTCGCCGCGATTGCACGCGAGCAGCGCATCGACGTGCCGCCTCTCGTCGTCCCGGTCGAGCTGCGTGTCGGCGAGACGACCATCGCCCTCTTCTCCACGCTCACCACGTTGGGTACTCCGCAAGACGTGACCTTGCAGGAGCTCCGCATCGAGTCGTTCCACCCTGCCAACGCCGAGAGCGAGGCCGCTGCGCGCTCCATCTTCGCCGCAATGGCCGTGGAAGGCCCGTCCCGGTAGACGTAGACGAGCCACCCGAAAGCGAGCCGGCCCGGTCGTCGTCGAGACGAGCCGGGCCGGTTTCGTAGCAAAGGGCGATTCAGCGGGGGCGGCCGGTGCTGACGGTGACCTCACCCGGCTGCCAGGTGAAGTGGTCGAGGAGCACGCTCGAGTCGAGATTCGCGTCCTGGGTGTCCCAGATCATGAACTCGAGCGTGATGGTCTCGCCGGGCTCGACGGGGGCCTGGGTCTGCAGCCAGCCGGTGCCGCCGCCGCCGGTCGAGCTGTCCTTGCAGTAGGTCAGGATGTCGGGATTGGTTTGGTCGGTGCCAGCGCGGCTTACGCGCGCGAAGCCGGTTCCCGCGAGCTCTCCAGCGCCGCCAGGGCAGGTCGAGGTCTTGACGTTCGACGTCTTGCACTGGCCCGCGCTCGCTTCGGCCGCCGTGCAGCAGCCGGTTTCGACGTTGGGGGTGCAGCGGTCGAAGAACCCGAGGTTCACGTTGATCGGATTCTTCTGGCTGTCGAACGAGATGTTGTCGGTGCCCTTCTTGCTGGTGAGGTACGCGATGAACGAGTCGTTGTACGGCGTGCAGAGATACTTCGGCCACTCGCTGGTGAGGAAGTTGAAGTCGAAGGCGAGGCCCTTGGCGTTGTTGGGCACCTTGATCTTCAAACGCGCGTTGATGACGTCGTAGACCGAGCCGTCCGAGGGCGCGCAGCCCGACGTGCTCTTCGGGTAGCCGGTGGGGGCCTTGCCGGCCTTCGTCTGCATCGTCTGACCCAGCGCGGGGTTGCCGAGGAAATCGGGCGGGCCGTTGTTGAAGGACATCGTGCCGCTGTCGGCGTTGTACTCCCGCGCGTACCCGGTCGAGAGCACGCCGAGCATGCTGCCGTCGCGCGGCTTCAGCACGCTGCCGAACTTGGGGAGGATGCCGTGCTGCTTGGCATTGGGCGCAGTGTTGACGCCGGCGCCGTTGGTGAACTCGGCCGAGACGAGGCCCCACTTGGTGCCGTCGGACTTCTGGCAGATGCCCAGCGCCTTCGCGAAGTCCTCGGCGCCGCCGGTGACCGCGAGCCCGGTGTCGCAGGCTGCCGCGTTGTCGGTCTGGCCGTCTGCGTCGTCGTCGCAGCCGTTGCCCGGAATCTCGAAGTTGCCCGGGTTGGGAACGCAGGGGCCGGGCGCACCCGAGGCCCCGCTCGAGCCACCGAAGCCGCCGTTGGAGGCGCCGCCCGACGCGCCGCTGGAGCTCTCGGAACCGAAGCCGCCGCCGCCGCCCGAAGAAGAGCAGGCGAATACTAATGTGCTACCGAGTGCCAAAAGACCGAGAACGACGACGCGCGAACGATTCATGGGCAGACAGATAGCTCGAAATTCTCGGCGCGCTGCCTTTTTTTCGCGCCAAAGCGGCACTGCTCTTTGGGAAAGTATGGCGGCGCGCTACTCTGAAAAGGCCGTCATCCGTTCGCAAGAATCAAGGGCGGTCCTTCACATGTGTCGACTCCTGGCCATCGCGTCCACCGAAGCTACCGACTTCCGCGTCGTCCTCCGCGATAGCCCCCGGAGCTTGTCTGTCCTCTCGCGCGAGCATCCCCACGGCTGGGGTCTCGCGGTGTACGCCGACGTCACCGGCTGGCGCGTGGAGAAGAACGTTCTCCCGGCCAACGAAGATGCGCGGTTCCAGGAGCTGGCGCAGACCCACCGCGGCGAGACGCTGGTGGCCCACGTGCGACAGAAGACCGTGGGGCGCACGGCCATGGAGAACACCCACCCGTTCGATCGTGACGGATGGATCTTCGCCCACAACGGGACCATCCTCCGTCCGGAAGAGTTGCTGAAGCGAGCCTCCGCCAAACGCCTCGGCGAAGTGGTCGGCGAGACCGACAGCGAGCGCCTGTTCGCTGTCCTCCTCACACGCCTCGACGAGGCCAACGTGAAGTCCTGCTGCATCGGGCCAGCCTCCAACGAACCGGTGCGCGAGTTCGCCCGGGAGCTGCGCTCCATCGAGGGCATCGGCGCCTTCAACTTCATCCTGTCGAACGGCCTCGTCACCTTCGCGCACCGCTTCGGTCGCACGCTGTTCCTCCTCACCCGCGGCGCTCACGATCCCGTGCGCAAGGTGCGCGTGGCGCAGAGTGGTACCGTGGTGGAAACCCCGTGGAGCTCGCGTCGCCGGGCGGCCTTCGTGGCGTCCGAAGCGCTCACCGACGAGCCTTGGACGGAGATTCCCGAAGGGGCGCTCCTCCGCATCGACCGACAGGACCTGCCGCATCCGCAGTGGATCGACGGCGCGCCTTCGGTCCGCGTTCAGCACGCCGGCTGAGGCTCGCGCCTCCGGAGCGACGGGGAGGCTGACGCTACCCCTCGTCTTCCTCGTCGTGGCTCTGCTCCTTGGCGTGCTCCAGCGCGCCCCGCAAGAGCTCCATGATGTGCGCGTCGGCGAGCCGGTAGTAGATGTGCTTTCCCGCCCGGCGTCGGGCGATGAGCCGCTCGCTGCGCAGGAGCCGCAGCTGCTGCGACACGGTCGACATGCCCACCTGCGCGGCCTCCGCCAGCTCGCTCACGCACCACTCGCCCTGCGAGAGCCGCTCGAGGAGCCGGAGCCGCGAGACGTCACCGGCGGCGCGGAAGATGGCGGCGGCGCGCTCGAAGGTCGCCTCCGAGATGGGCGTCGCGGGCCGCGGCGGATGGGTGTGATCCTCCGGCGCACACACGGATTCGTTGGGCAGTTGCGAGGGAGAATGGGCCACGGTTCACCAGCTATTGAAACGATGGAACGAAGGGACTATTTCGTCAATAATGTACGACATGGGGCCGACTCCCGGAGCCAAGGCGCAAAAAGAAGGGCGCACCCTGCAGGATCGCAAGGCGACCCTCCGCACGTCCGGGCTCCGCAGCACGGCGCCGCGTCTCGCGGTGCTTCGGGAGCTGGAGGCCGCCGCCAGCCCGTGCAGCCATGCGGAGCTGGCCGACAAGCTCGTGCAGGAAGGCTTCGACCGCGCCACCGTGTACCGCAACCTCATCGACCTCACGGAAGCCGGTCTGGTGCAGCGCTCCGACCACGGGGACCACATCTGGCGCTTCGAGCTCTTGCGCACGGGCGCGGACGCCGACGGCGCGCCGCACTCGCATCCGCACTTCGTCTGCACCGAATGTGGCAGCGTGTCGTGCTTGCCGGAGAACGCCATCCGCATCTCGGCCTCCCGGGGAACGCCGCGCGCGCTCGAGCGCCGGGCGGTGGAAGTGCAGCTGAAGGGCGCCTGCGACGTCTGCGCCGGCTAGCTACGCCAAATCCGGGCGGACGGTGCCCATGCCGACGGCCCAGCCCATGGAGTAGCGGGCGTTGACCTCGCAGCGGGCGCAGAACGAGCCGCCCGCCTGAGCCTCGTAGCGGAAGGCGTCGATGCCGAAGGGGCCGAAGTAGCCGATCCGGTGCAGGGCTTCGGCGGCCTCGGTGCCCGCGGTGGTGAGCGCGTGAAGCTCGTCGGACGTCAGGTCCTCGGTGCGGACCGTCGCTTGCCACTGGCCCCGGGCGTCGCAGAGCTGTTCGGTGGGCGCGCCGAGCGTGAGCGCGCCGTCCGATGCGAGGTAACCGTGGAGGCCGAAGTCCTTGGTGCGCGGCATCCACGGCGTGATCTCGATGCCCTCGCCGCTGCGAAACGACGCCTGCATCCAGGTGCGGAGCTCGGCCGAGAGCGCCGTGCCTTCGAGGCGGTGTCGGTGTCGTCCCGCGAAGGCGTGCTCGCGCACCAAGAGCCAGGTGCCGGTGGGGGAGGGAGAGGAAACCGCACGGAGAGCCTCCTCTTCGGACGTGGCGAAGGTGGCGCTTGGAAGCCCGGTGCCCAGCGCAGACGAGAACCGTCGGCCGTTGGCTTCTACGAGCACGTTCATGGGTGGGCTCGGCACCGGCGCGAACCCGGCGGCCGCGAGCTCGGCGCGCGCGGTGTCGGTCATCATCCACGCGCGTCCGCGACCGGGTGGCTGGGCCGCTTCATCACCGAGCAGGCGATGGTGCTCGCCGAGCAGCGGCCCCACTCGCTGCGCCAGCGCTGCGAAGAGAGCCTTCACCGGAGCCTTGCGACGACCGGTCCGGGAGAGCTCGTCGTCGGCGTCGAAGTTCAGGAGCCAGACATCGACCATGCGGAGAGCCGGCTGAGAAAGTCGCTGCTGAAGCCCGCGCTGTCGCGGGCCGCGGTATCGAGCGGGCTGCCCTTCATGAGCACCGGCGAAAGCGGTGGCGGAAGGTGCGCGCGCCAGGTCTCGAAGTCCGGCTCGCCCGCGAAGCGTCGGAACCAGTGCATGGCGAAGCGCACGTGGGGGATCTCTTCGTCGTGCACCACACGCGTGATGCGTGCGGCCTCGGCATCGCCGGCGCGCTCGAACTGGAGGGCGAAGCGCGCGGCGTGGTCGAGATTGCCGCCCTCGAAGCCCATGCCCATGGTGGCGCAGTAGGCGGCCGGCGTCGCGCTGGTGGGGATGCGCTCCCAGAACCAGTCGCGGAGCGGGAAGGCGCCGATCTCGTAGCCGAGCGTCGCGAGGTAGTCGCGATACAGGCGCATGTGCCGGATCTCGTCGTCGAGGATGCCCAAGAGCCCTACCCGGAACGCGCGCGGCGTATCGGGAAACGCGAGGAGCGCCCAGCCCATGAGCTCGGCCGCCTGAAGCTCGTGCCCGAAGAATCGGTGCATGAGCTCCGCGCGCCTTCGAACGTGGCCCAGCGCGTTGCCGGTGATGGCCTTCTTGGCGCGCGCGACCGGCGTGAGCTCCTTCGGCCTGCCCGGGGCCGCGATGCGCTCCGGGACGGTCGGATCTTCCCACGCGCCGGGGCGGGGCGGAGGCGTGAGCTTGTGCGAGAGCTCGGTGGACGCGATGTACTCGCGGACCCAGCCTTCGACGGTGGTGGCGGTCATGGAACGGCGCGGGCCGAGAGCCAGTAGCGCCCCTGCACCACGCCGCCCTCGCGCGGCTCGCGCTCGCACAGCTCGGGGTCGAGCACCACGTCGTAGCTGCCGCCCACGGTGGAGACGACGAGATGGAAGAACACGCGCTCCGTCTCGGAGTTCGTGAGGCGCGTGAAGGACTCCACGCGGCCGGTGAAGAAGGCATCGGCGGGCGGCGGCGCGTCGCCATCCGCCGATGCC
>JABFRG010000218.1 GCA_013141295.1 Polyangiaceae bacterium | reverse complement strand
CTCCACCAGGATGCGCTTCGGCCGCGGCGCGGCATCCCCGGCGGGGGTTCTCCGTGCGATTGCCAGTGGAGGCGGCACGGACGCGTTCAGGCTCGACGGCGTCGACCACCGTGACGACGCCGGGCGCCTCGAGGTGCTGGCCACCGAGGATCTCGCGGTGGAACAGATAGGCTATGCCGACGTGGTGGTGCTGTCGCGCGCCGACGCGTGCTCCCCGGAAGCGCTCCGTCGTGCGGAGGAGCGGGTGGCCGTGCAGAACGGCGCAGCCGCCATCGCGAGCGCGGCCCGGGGCGAGATGCGCGGCCCCTCCACCCTCGAGGCGCTGCTCGGCCTCCGGCGCGCGGATTTCGTGCAGACTACACCGGCCAAGGCGACCCATCACCATGCCTACGAGTCGGTCTCGCTCACGCTCGACGGCGAAGTGGACGGTGAACGCTTCGCGGACTTCGTGGAGACGGAGGTGGCGCGCTTTTCCGGGCGCCTGCTACGCACCAAGGGGATCCTCGCGGTGGCAGGCCTCGAGCAGCGGATGATCGTGCAGGGCGTCGCCGATCTCGTGGAGATCACCTTCGGCGAACCCTGGGGCGACGCGAAACGCACGAGCCGCGTGGCCATCGTCGGCTTCGGGCTCGACGTCGGCTCACTGGAGCGCGCCTTCACGACCTGCGCGGCTTCGTAGATCGCTACGGCTTGTTCTGGCGCGCGACCTCGGCGGCGAGCCGCTCTTCCTGCGCGCGCAGCTCCGGCGTGAGCTCGGGGCCGAAGTCGGCGGCCTCGAAGACCGGCCGGAGCTCGATGGTCGCTTCCTCGCCCGGCATCGGGTCGGGACAGCGACGGGCCCACTCCACCGCCTCGTCCATCGACTTCACCTGCCAGATCCAGTAGCCCGCGACCAGCTCCTTGGTCTCCGCGAAGGGGCCGTCCACCACGGTCTTCTTTCCGCCGCTCAGGTGTACGCGCTTGCCCTTGGCGCTCGGGTGGAGCCCGTCGCCGGCCAGCATGACGCCGGCCTTCACCAGCTGTTCGTTGAAGTTCCCCATCTCGGTGAGGAGCTTCTCGCTGGGCATCGTGCCCGCTTCGGAATTCGTCGTCGCCTTGATGATCACCATGACTCGCATTGGTTGTGCTCCTGGAATTTCGGGGGGGCCGGATGGCCCTTCCGATGAGGCGACGAACGGACCGGCCCCGTTTCGACAAGCGCACGTCGCTTTTCTTCGGGCTCCCCACCTTGCTACGAAATGCTTTTTGATTCCACCACTTGGGCATTCGCATTCGACCGCTTGGCATCGGAAAAACCGCCCGTGATACCTTCGGTGTGTGAAGGCCTGGGACGCAAGCGGACTGCGCGGGTTGATCGACGGGTGGTCGAAGCTGGACCCGGCGCAACGTACCAAGGAGAAAGCGGCCCAGGCGGTGGAGGCGCTCACGGCGGGAGCCAACCAAGCTTGCAACGACGGAGGGCGGGGCCAAAGCGAGGTGCTGGAGGCGCGACGGTTGGCGCTCCGCATCGCCGAGGCGGCGTTCGGCGCCGACGCGCAGGATACCTCGTATCCGCGCCGCACCCTGGCGAGCGACCTCGCGGGAGCGGGTGACTGGACAGCGGCCGATGCGCTGCTGGAAGAAGATCTCGCGCGGGTGGAGGCGCGCGGTGACGTGCGCGAGACCGCCGGTGCCGTGTACAGCCTGGCGAACCACCGGGTGCGCGGAGGAGACGCCGAACCGCTCGTCGCGCGCCTGCGGGATCTCACGAAAGCCGATGCGCGGGTGCGAGACGACTTCGAGCTCCTGCTCGCGCACCTCGAGGGCGCGCTGGCGGGCGGCGATCTTGCGCGGGAGGAGGCGGCGGCGAAGGCGATGGTCGACTCCATGCGCCGCGCCGTGGGGACGCGTCACGTCGACTACGCCATCGCCGTGCTGCAACTGGGTGTATTTTACACAAACATCGATCGTCTGGACGAGGCCGCGCACGCGCTGGCCATCGCCCGCGACGTGGCGCGGGGCACCGAGATCGAAGGCTGGGTGCTGCGGGCCCTGGCCGACCTGGAGGAAGCGCGTGGCCGCTTCGCAGATGCGCTCACCCTGCTCGACGCGGTGGACCGCCTCTGGAAGCACAAGTACGACGCGCCCCGGGACGAGCTCGAAGCCCAGAGGCAGCGCATCGCGTCTCGCGTATCCACGGGTCCGACGCGAATGCGCCACCCGAAGATCGGTGTCGGCGAGGTGATCGCACGCGAAGGCGACCGCGTGCGTCTGCGCATGGAGGACGGAAGCGAGCGGACCTTCCTGGCCGATCGGCTGGAGCCCGTCTGAGCTGAGCGCTACTTCGGGCCGCGGCGCGCGAGATCGATGGTGTGGTCCAGGAGCCCGGGACCTCCCGCCGCACCATGACCGGGCACCACGTACGTGGCCTGGCCGTAGCGCTCCTTGACCTTCTCCACGCTGGCAGGCCAGGCGGGCACGTCGGCATCGGAGAGGTTGCCCAGCGCATCGGTGGCTGCGGCGCGGATCATGCATCCGCCGAACAGCACGCGGGAGGCGGGGAGCCACACCACCACGTTGTCGGGCGCGTGGCCGGCGCCGGGGAAGAACACCTCGGCCTGCACGCCCGCCGCCTCCACCGCATCGGGCGCGCCCACCGGCTTGGGCGACCAGCCGGCCAGGTGCGCTCGCTTCACCGTCTCCGGCGACGCGTAGGTGGGGATGCCGCGGCGGAGCACCTCGGCGATGCCGCCCATGCGGTCGTCGTGGAAGTGGGTCACCACCAGCGCGTGCACGGTGCACCCGCGGGCCGCCGCGAGGTCGAGCAAGCGCGCGGTCTGTGCGTCGTTCCACGCGGTGTCGACCAGCAGGCCACCGGCCGGCCCGCAGGCGAGCACGCCGTTGGAGGCGACCAGCCCGAACTTGGGCACCGTGTTCCATGTAACATGCACCCACACCCCGGGCGCCAGGGGCTGCAGCGTCACTTCGTCGGGGGCGCGCGGGGTGTGGGTGCATGTTACATGGAACACGGT
>JABFRG010000738.1 GCA_013141295.1 Polyangiaceae bacterium | reverse complement strand
TCGAAGGCCACGCCGTCGAGGGCACGCACTTCTACCGCGCCGGACGTGTAGATCTTCCGGATATCCTGCAGCTCGATGAGGGCCGGCGCGGGCATCGCCCTAGAGCCGCCGCAGCGGACTGCCGCCGCCGCCGCCCATGCCGCCACCACCACCACCGCCGGCCGGAGCGGCCGAGGCCTTGGCGCCGGTGACCGTGGCGTCGATGATGACCTGATCGCCTTCCGCGAGCTCGCCCTTCACCACCTCGGTGTTGGTGCCGTCGCTGAGACCGAGCTGCACCTGGATGGAGACCGGCTGATCGCCGCGGAGGACCCAGATGGTGCGGGTGTCGATGGCGTCGCCGAAGGCCGGACGACCGCTTCCTCCCGGTGCTGCGCTACCGCGGGGACGTCCGGTGCGCGCGCCACTGGCGCTGGCCGACGCGCCGCCGGTGAGCTCCACCGGGGCCTTGAAGCGCATGGCGGCGTTGGGCACCGCCAGCGCATCGTCCTTCTCGGCATAGGTGATGGTGGCGTTGGCGGTCATGCCCGGGCGCAGCTTCAGGTCCGCGTTGTCGACGTCGATGACCGCGTCGTAGGTCACGACGTTCTGCACGGTCTGCGCGGCGTTGCGAATCTGGGAGATCTTGCCGCGGAACCGCTGACCGGGAAACGCGTCGACGGTGAACCAGGAGTCCATCCCCGACTGCAAGCGTCCGACGTCGCCTTCTGCGATGTTGGTGTTCACCTGCATCTTCTTCAGGTCTTCGGCGATGGTGAAGAGGACCGGCGCCTGCAGCGACGAAGCCACCGTCTGGCCGACGTCGACGTTCCGGGAGATGACCGTGCCGTCGATGGGCGAGACGATGGTGGTGTACGAGAGATTCGTTTGCGCTTGGTTCAGCGATGCCGCCGACTGCGCCAGTGCCGCCTGGGCGACGTCGATGGACGCCTTGGCGACGCTCGCATTGGTCTCGCCCGTCTCCAGGTCCTGCTGCGAGGCGAGGCCCTGGTCCTTCAGCGTCTTGAGGCGCGCGTACTGGCGGTCCGCGTCGAGTGCCTGCGCCTTGGCCCGCACCAGGCTCGCCTTGGCCGAGAGGTAGTTGGCGCTCGCCTGTTGTACCGCCGCCTGGAAGAGCAGGGGATCGATCTTCGCGATGACCTGCCCCTTCTTCACAGCGGAGTTGAAGTCGACGTTGAGGCTCTGGATGCGACCGGACACCTGCGTGCCCACCTGCACCGTCACCGTGGCGGAGAGGGTTCCCGACGCGGTGATCTTGCCCACGATGCGCCGCTTGGTGACGGCGGCGGTCTTGTACTGGATGGGGGGCGTTGCGGGACCCCTTCCGTAGCGCCAGTAGGCCAGCACTCCGGCGACCACGACCACGATTCCGATGATCCAACCGATCTTTTTCTTCACGGCGCCTCGCACGCTATCACGAAACGTGGGGCACCTTCGACGCGTCGGCCCGGCCTTTACACGACCTTTACGCGAGGCATTCTTGCGCCTGGGGCATTTCGCCGCGTTCCGCCGGCCGGATTACCGAATCGTCGGGAAGCCGCTCGGGGAGCTCACTCGAGGCGGCGCGCGCTCGCCCACGCGAATGGCTCCCAGAACGGTGTCGCGATGGTTGCAGCGTCGAGAGAAAACCAGGCGTCGTCGCCGTCGCCCCGAAGTACGTGAAAGTTTTGCGCGGGCATGAAGCCCTGCCCGAGGAGCGCCTTGCGCTTGCCGTCCTTGCCTTCCACCAGGTCGAGGACGATGACCGCGTGGCCCGGGGTACCGCCTTGCACGAAGAAGTCGCCGGGCGCCAGCTGATCGCGCTCCACCTTCTTGGCGTCGCGCGCCAGCGCAACCGTGTTCGCGTAGGTGAACACCGCGTCGAGATACTTCCGGAACGACTCGCGCGAGTCGCCCTCCTTGGCGTCGTGGGACCACGCGAGATCGTTTCCCGCCTCGTGGAAGCGATCGCCCTTGCGGTACCGCGCGTAGGGCATCTCGAAGCCGGAGAATGCCTTGTAGCTCACGTCGCCGCGGCCGCTGGCGCGCCGCCACTCCGCGTGGAGGCGGACGATGGAGTCGGCGCACTGCTGGAGATCGCGGCCGCCCACGTCGATGGCGACGACCGCGGCCACATGCGGGTGGGTGCCCTCGCGGAGCACGTCGCCCCGGAACGAGAGCACCGGCGTTCCTGGCGCCGCCACCGGGAGCGTGCGCAAGTACTCGCCGAAGGAGCCGGCTGCGACCTTCACCCGCGCGAAGCCGGAAGGCGCGGCGAAGCGATCGACCAGCGATCCCTCTGCCGCCGGGTGCTTGCTCCCGTCTTCCAGCCATGGGTAGCGCTTCGGGTCCGGAGGCGTCTTCGCTGCCGCCGTCCCCTCGGTGGTCGCGGCGGAGGCGGACGAAGAGGCCAGCGTCGCGGCGCCGGTCGCGCCGGGGGTAGGTGCTCCCTTGGGCTCCGCGCTCGCGCCGGCGTGCGGGGACGGCTTCTCGCATCCAACGACGACGGCGGCGAAGACGGTGAACGCAGCGAGCACGCGAACGAAGGCCATGCCCGAGGGTAGCGACGCGAGGGGCATTCGCACAGAGCCGGCGCGAGAAAAATCCCCGCGGAAGGGAAGGCGATTTGCGACTACCGTGAGCCCATGCAGGTCGTCGACGTCGCCAAGGCCATGGAAGAGATCGCTCCGCTCCGCTTCGCCGAGAGCTGGGACAACGTGGGGCTCCTGCTGGGCGACCCTGCGGCGCCGGCGTCGAAGGTGCTGCTCACCATCGATCTCACGCCGCCGGTGGTGGCGGAAGCGGTGAGCCTCGGCGCCACCATGGTGGTGGCGTACCACCCGCCCATCTTCAAGCCGCAGAATCGCGTGGTGGCCGGCGATCTCGCGTACGCCATCCTGCGCGCTGGCCTCTCCGTGTACTCGCCGCATACCGCGCTCGACGTGGCTGCAGGCGGCACCAACGACGCGCTCGGCGATCTGGTGGGGTTGGCGGGTCGCATTCCGCTCCGACGTCACCCGGCGGATCCGGAG
>JABFRG010000059.1 GCA_013141295.1 Polyangiaceae bacterium | reverse complement strand
ACGAGGAGCTCGGCCACCATCGCATGGCGGTCGCCGGGTACCATCGCGGCGAGCGATGCCGGAGTCAGCCGCTTGAGCATGGGCACCGGCATGCCGGCGAGGCCGGCGATCTCCTGGTCGATGAGACGCTGGGCCTCGTCTTCCTTGCCGGCGCGCGAGAGCCCGGTGGCGGCAGCGATGGTCTCCGCCACCTGCCGCAAGAGCCGCATGAAGTAGTCCTGCTTCTGCGTCAAAAGAGCTCCGCCCAGGCGCCGCCGAGCACCACCTCGTCGCGCTCCTTCACCGAGACACGCAAGGCGATCTTTCCGGGCGCCACCGTGAAGCCTTCGGTCACCAGGGTGTCGCCAGGCCACACCGGGCGCTTGAATCCGCCCTCGAAGGCCTTGATACGCGAGGCATCGCCACCACACATGGCCTTCGTGAGATGCCGGATCATGTACCCGTAGGTGCAGAGGCCGTGCAGGATGGGGCCCTGCGGGAAGCCCACATCCTCGGCGAATTTGGGATCGGCATGCAGCGGGTTGAAGTCCCCGGAGAGGCGATACAGGAGCGCCTGCTCCGGTGAAGTGGTCTCGGCGATGGAGAAGTCCGGCGCCACCTCCTTGGGGATCTTCACCGCCTCTTCCTTGGGCGGCGGCTGGCCGCCGAATCCGCCTTCGCCGCGGAAGATGATGGACGCGGTGGTCTCGGCGAGGACCTCGTTGCCCGCGTCCCGGGTCTCGGTGTCGACCAGCACCACCGCGAACTTCCGCATGTCGTAGATGCCGCGGATGGTCGCGGTGGTGGACACCGTGCCGGCGGACGGGAACGGCTTCTTGACCACCACCTTCTGCCCGCCGTGGACGACCATGGAGAGGTTGCCGCCGGTCTTGATGAGCTGATCGAACATCGGCTTGAACATCGGCACCACCGCGAAGCTGGCGCAGGGCTTGGGGCCGCGCCCTTCGTAGAGGTAGTCGAGCTCGTCCTTCTTGGCGCCGATGCCCAGCGCGTAGAGCGCCAGCTCCTTCCAGCCATAGGTGAAGGTCTGCGGCTCGGAAGCCTTGCCCACGATCGTTTGGTCGAGCGCCATGGGCGGAACCTTCCCCCACCTGTGGCCGAAGGTCAACGGCGAGGCCGCTGCGAAGGGCGTTTCGCGCGGCCCTCGCGCCTCAGAACTCTTCGATGGAGATGGCGGTCGTGCCCTTGTCGCTCCAGTAGTAGCGGTTGGTGAACCGCGCGTCGGCGTTGATGGCGGTGACCCAGATGGACTTGAGGTAGTTGTGGCTCTGGGCGGTGAACCGCGCGGCGCCGCCCAGTCCGAGCGCCAAGTCGGGCATGGTCTCGAGGGCGGTCACCATGGCGTCCGGGGTGAAGAGGCCCTTGTTGTTCAGGAGGCCCGCCACGAAGATGCGGCCGGCGATGTAGCCCTCGAACGACGTGAACGACGGCTCGAGACCCGCGTCCTTCACCAGATTGCGGTACTGGCGGCTCACCTCGCCCTGGTCGCTGTCGTAGTTGGGCACCACCTGGCTCACGAACACGTTGTCGGAGTAGGGCTTTCGCGGCGAGCCCGCGGCGGTGTCGTCGCGCAGCTTCTTGGCGAGCGCGTTGGGTCCCACGAACGACACGTTGTTGAAGATGATGGTGAGGCGGTCGGCCTTCTTGGTGTTGTCCGGGTCGGCCCCGTACTGCCAGTTGCGGATCTCGCGAATGAAGGTCGCGGCCGGCGTGTACGTGTCGGTCATCAGGATGCCGACCACGTGGTTGTCGGTGTTGCCGGCCAGCAGCGAGGTCAGCTGCGCGATGGCCTGCTGGGCTGCCGGAAGCACGCTCTGCGTGTCGTTGCGCTTGTAGCGAAAGCGCGCGATGGACTCGCCGTCGCCGAGCGGCGCAAGCCCGTTGCCACCTTCCGACGAGAGGTCGGCGTAGGCCTTGGTGAGGCCGGTGTAGCCGGCGTCGCCGAACCCGTCGTTCTGGTCGAAGCTGATGACGTGGCGCGCGTTCTTCACGCCGAGCTTGATGAAGTACTCGAGCGCGGCGCGGGCCTCCTGGGCGTAGCTGGCGCGCACGTTGAACACGTACTTGCTGCAAGAGACGCCGGCGCGACCATCGCGCAAGATGGCGGCGGCTCCGGTGAAGGCGCCGAAATATAGGGTGCCGGTCTCGACGGCCACCGGTGCGGCGCGGACCATGGTCGGGGTTCCGACGTTCCCGAGCAGCGCGAGCACCGCGTTGGGGCCGCGAGCCAGCCCGGTGGTCGACACGGGCGTGGGGTTGGCGTCCTGGGACTTGAGTGTGGTCTCGGGACAATGGGTGACGCCCGCGACGGCCGGCTGCGCGTCGGTGAGCTCCTTGGCGGCGGCCTCGGCGTTGGGAGGCTCGTAGCCGTCGTCGCGGAAGTCCAGCTTCACCGCGCGACCGTTGACGCCCCCCTTCTTGGTCTGCTCGGCGAACGCGAGGTCGACGCCGGCGCGCATCTCGATGCCCAGCTCGGCGCTGGTGCCCGAGATGGGCGCGCTCATGCCCACGCGAATCGGTGCATCCTTCACGTCTTTGCAATACGTCCCCGCGGCTTCGCTCACGCAAGCTTTCGCGGTGCCGCAATCGCCGTCTTGCGCGCACGACTTGGGCTGGAACGTCGGGGAACAGGACCCGACGGCGACAATCACCGCCGCGCCCGCGAGCACTGTGACGAGGCTCGCGCCTCCGGAGCGACGCAAGGGAGTTCGCATGGTCGATTTCTCCGTCTCAGAACTTGGTGACATACTGAATTCCGGGTCCGTTGACGTAGGTGGGAGAGAGGCTGGCGCTCTTCGCTTGCGCGGGGCTGGCCAGGTACCAGATGAGCCCGCCGAGGCCGACCGCGGCGCCCGCCGAGGCCACGCCGATGCCGAGGTTGCTCAACATGACGGCGCTGCGAGCGTCGTCGAAGGCCGGGTCCTTGGGTGCCGCGGAGCACTCCTTGGTAGACACGGAGCAGTTCGACGGGACGCTGGTGGTACCGACGACGATGAGCACGACGCCGGTGACCAGCACC
>JABFRG010000101.1 GCA_013141295.1 Polyangiaceae bacterium | reverse complement strand
CGTCTCGCGATCGCGCGGCTCCACCAGCCCGTTGCCCGCCACCAGCTGCCCCTCTGGCAGCTTGACCCGCTCGTCGGCACCGAGCTTGCTCGTGACCGCGCGCTCCGCCAGGATCTCTTCGCGATGGGTGGCCACGGTTTGCGGACCGGCCAGCGCGCGCAGGGTGACCACCGCCGCCACGATGCGCGCGGCGAGCGCTCCCACGGCACCACCGTGGAGACGCTCTCGGTCCGCAAGATCGCCGCCGGCGACGCCCGGCAGCTCCTGGGGGCGTCGTGAGCCGCGCCGCGAAGCCGCAGGTGGCGGTGGTCACCGGCGCCAGCAAAGGCATCGGCCGAGCCGTGGCCCTGGAGCTGGCCCGGCGGGGCGTGGGGGTCGCCCTCTGGTCGCGCTCCAAGGCTTCGCTGCGGCCGGTGAGCGCCGAGCTCAAGGAGCTGGGTGTTCCGTTCCTCGCGCTGGGATGCGACGTCTCCCGGAGCGCCGACGTGGCGGCCGCAGCCAAGGCCACCCTGCGCGCCTTCGGAGCCCCCGCCTTGGTGGTGAACAATGCGGGCATCGTGCACCGCTCGCTGGTCGAGGACACCAGCGAGAAGAGCTGGGACCAGGTGGTCGGCGTGAACCTGAAGGCCACCTTCCTGGTGACGCGCGCGCTCTTGCCGGCCATGAAGAAGGCGCAGCTTGGCCGTTTCGTCAACGTCGCGAGCATCTCCTCTACGCTGGGCACCGCCCGCCAGGCCTCGTACTGCGCCGCCAAATGGGGCGTGGTGGGGTTCACCAAGTCGCTCGCCGAGGAGCTCCGCGGATCGCCGCTCGTCGCCCTCTCGGTGCTCCCGGGCTCCGACATGCTGAAGGGCAGCGGCTTTCCCCCGGCCATGGAACCCGAGGACGTGGCGCGCCTCATCGTCTACGCGGCCATGGACGCGCCGGCCGCCATGAACGGCAGCGCCGTGGAGATGTTCGGCTGAGCACGCTGCGGTAGGCAGGCAGAAAAAAGCACACCGTCTGACGGATCTCGGACTGCGCGCACAGTAGCTCGCATGGTCCTATGCCCCTCTTTCGGTTCTGCCTCGAGATCGCTCGTCGTCCTCGCAGCCTTCGTGGCGATGTCAGCTTGTTCGTCGACCTCCAGCAGTTCCCAGTCGGCGCTCCCTGCAGCCTGCACGAAGGCGGGGGACTATTGCGGGGTCGCCGGATGGCGGGGACAGCGGCGCACCTGGTGGATTGCGTGCTTCCGGCGGTGCCGACACGGCAGTACGTGCTGGCGCACATCTGCGCCCAACGACGCGGCTCGAGTGCAGGTCGACGCAATTTGGGAGAAGAGGCCATGAGCCACGAGATGCGCACGCCACCTCACGGCATCCTCGGCGTGACACCCATGATGCAAGACGCCGGTGCCGTTCCGGCCGGCGAGCAGCTCGTGTTGGTGGAGCAAGCAGGCGAACACCTGCTTCGGCTCATCAACGACGCCCTCGACGTCTCCAAGCTCGAGGGTGGGCACCTGCGGCTCACGCCCAAGCCCTTCGACCTCGAGCATCTCATCGAGGACGTCATCTCCCCTCGCAGCCGGTGGCCAATGAGCCCGGGCTGGTGGTCTCTGTACCTGCCCACCGAAGCCAACCCGCGCACTCTGCAGTCGCCGGGAGAATTCTCGCGGGTCGCGCCATTCTCGATCCTGCGCTATTCTCATCTTCATGAACGCGCGCGCGAAGCAGCTCCTCGATGAGGTTCTCGACCTTCCGGCGGAGGACCGTGATGCGTTCGCAGCGAAGCTTCTGGAGAAGCTCGACGCTCCGCCCGACACGCGAAGCGATAAGGAGTGGGCCGTGGAACTTGAACGCCGCGCCGCCGAGGCGCGCGATCCGAGTTGGCGCGGGCACAGCTGGGACGAGGTCCGCACCGAGGTCGAGCGCAGCCTGCGCGTCCCACGGGGCGGATGACCCGCCAGCTCCTGCTTCACGACGAGGCGCTCGCCGAGATTCGGAGTGCGGCGCAGTGGTACGAAGAGAGGCGACGCGGGCTCGGCAAGGAGTTCCTGGACGCGCTCGATGTGCGACTGGAGCGGCTCGTGACTTCACCCAACGTGCCTCGCCTGGGAGGCAACCTCCCAGGAGCGGACCCGAGGGGCCCGTTCCGGCGGGTCCTGCTCGCGCGGTTTCCGTACGTCATCGTCTTCTTGGAGTCGCCGGGCACACTCCGGGTTCTTGCCGTGATGCACGGCAGGCGGAGTCCGGGCTACTGGATGCAACGACTGCCCCCGTAGCGTTGCTCGAACCATGCGTGCATCGCTGGTCGGCCGCTGGGCGCTACCACCCCGTGCGCGCGATCAGGTCCACCACGCGGGCGCGGATGCTGGACGCAGCGTGACGGTCGCCGCGGCGCCCCCCAAGCCCAAGGCCACGGCCGCTCCGGCGCGCGTGGTGGAGAGCTCGAAGTACGACGTGAGCAGCGCCAAGCAGACCTCGTCGGCTGCGGCGGACTCACTCGGCGGTCGCAAAATCAGCGGCAAACGAGCTGCGTGGTCGCGGCGCCCGTGGGGCCCACCGTGATGAGGGCCGCGCCGGGACCAAGTGGGTCATGGGGTACAGCATCAAGACGGGCTTGCTCGAGGAAGGGATCTGCGGCGCGGAGACTTCCGCCGAGATCCCGATGTGGCGACAGCTCGCTCCGAGCCTCACGCGGGGCGTGTTGTACGTGCTGGACCTGGGCTTCTTCGAGAGGCAGCTCTTCGTCGACGCACTCGCGGCGGGCGCGCACGTGCTCATGCGCCTCAAGAGCAACGTGAAGGTGCGCGTCGTCGGCCACCTCTACGGGCGAACCCTCGTGGCACTGCCCGATTGGTCGCCCCGTCCAGCAACAGCGGAATCTCGGCGCCCATGCACCGCTCGCCGACCCCGCGCGCCGCGGCCCCCCGTCCAGCAACAGCGGAATCTCGGCGCCCATGCACCGCTCGCCGACCCCGCGCGCCGCGGCCTTCCCTGCCGTGGGCTGCTAGCTTGGCCTACTCTCCGGAAGTGGGTCTCACC
>JABFRG010000340.1 GCA_013141295.1 Polyangiaceae bacterium | reverse complement strand
CCGCCAAGGTCGTCGCGCCCACGAGATCGCTCGATGCCGGCGGCGGAAATGCGATCCCCGGCCGCAAGCAGGTGGGCCAAGCGTGTGACAGCGTGGCCGACTGCGGCGGGAAGCCGGCGCGCTGCGACAACCACACATGCACCTGCCCCGGCGGCGCTACCCAGCGCGTGTGTGGCGGTTACTGCGTGCCGGTCGACAACGACGCCTGCACCGCCTGCAACACCCCGTGCCCCGACGATCAGCATTGCGTCTACTTCTGGGGAGCGAACATGTCGGGCCCCGCGGGCGTATGCCGCGCCTGCGACCCGAAGAACGGTGGCGCGCACTGCGGCGATCCCCACAAGTGCACCCAGCTCGACTACGACCCCGCCAACTGCGGCAAATGCGGAAACGCCTGCGGCGCCAGCGCCCAGTGTCGGCACGGCCAGTGCGTTGCCATTTCGCCGCTCCACGGCGCGTGCCAGAAGAGTGACGACTGCGCACGCAACGACGAGGGGTGGCGCCAGGAGTGCCGCGCTGGAAAATGCGAGTGCAAGGCGGCGAACCCCGAGCGGGCCGGGACGTGCGCGCGGGCTCCGTGATTCACCGCGGCCGACGGAGCCCCCGTGACCCGATGGCCGCGGCCAGCGCCGCCCCGAGCGAGAAGAGCGCGGCGCGCCCCCAGGTGAGGGTCGAAGCGAAGCCGAAGAGCGACACGGTCGCGTAGGGTCCGGCGAGCCGCTGCGCGATGGCGCCGGCCCACACCGAGAAGACCCCGCACCACACGCCGCGCATGCCACTTCGCTCCCGCGAAACCGCCGCCGCGCCGACCCCCACGACGACGCCCACCAGATACGGCGCGTCGATGCCGCGCGTGAGCAGCCACGCGAACAGCCCTCCGCCAAGGGCCGCGCAAGCCAGCACCGCCAGCAGCACCGGCAGACGGATCCCCAGCCAGTTCATGAAGCTTCCGCGCCGCGCGACCGACGGGCATCGGCGGTGAAGCGCACCAGATGCGGATGCGCCCACTCGAGGATGCGATCGAAGCCGGCCCAGGTCTCCGCGTAGGTGAACGTCACGTCGTCCGGATGGGAGTGGTGAAACGCGTGGGTGCGGGCCGAAACGAAGCCCCAATGGCGTCGCGGGCGCCCGAGGTTCTGCTTGCGCAGCGGCACCGGCCCCCACCATCGATGCTGGTACAGGTGAAGGACCAGGGAGTGGACGTACTTCGCCAGGGCGCCGGCGAAAAAGCCGAAGTTGCCGGTCATGAGCGAGAGCGCGCTCATGGTGGCCATGGAGACGATGGCCGCCGAGGTGTACGTGGTGAGCTCGTACTCGTCGAGCTGCGGCGCGTCCTTCGCACCGTTGTAGCGGCGATGATGGCGACCGTGGGTGCGCCGGTAGCGCTCGCGATCGTGGTGCACCAGGTAGTGGTCCAGCGTGTAGGCGAAATCCGCGCAGAAAAAGAAGGCGCCGGCGGCGAGGGCGGACGTGAAGAGGCTCATGGGCTGTCTCCAGATTGGTTCAATCACTTAGTCAGTTAATCAACAAAGCAAAGCTTGTGCCGAGCCGCTTGCCCGCCACTGGCCATGGGGAGCGGGGCGGTTCGGAAACGTCGGTTGGCGATCCGGCCGTGAACGTCCAGGCACGGGGTCCGGAGCCCCTCGCCCCGCGCGCAGCGGTGTGAACGCACCCTCGCGCCCGGTGTTGCCGACTGCTACCCTCGCGCGCTGCACGCAACCGGAGAGAACATGACCGCACTTCCCGTTTCGACCCTCGCCCGCGCCGCATCCGTTGCCCGAGGCCTCGCCATCGACGCCATTCACGCCAGCCAGAGCGGCCACCTGGGCCTCCCGCTGGGCTGCGCCGAGATCGGCGCCGTCCTGTTCGGCTCGACGCTGCGTCACTGCCCCAAGCACCCGGAGTGGCTCGACCGCGATCGCTTCGTCCTCTCGGCGGGCCACGGCTCGATGTTCCTGTACGCGTGGCTGCACCTGGCGGGCTACCGCGACATGAGCATGGACGAGCTCAAGCGCTTTCGTCAGCTCGACTCCAAGACCCCCGGGCACCCGGAGCTCACCCACGCGCCGAGCGGCGTGGAGACCACCACCGGGCCGCTGGGTCAGGGCATCGCCAACGCGGTGGGCATGGCCCTCGGGGCGAAGATGGCGGCGGCGCGCTTCAACACCAAGGAGCACGCGATCTTCAGCCACCACGTGGTGTGCCTCGCCGGCGACGGCTGCATGCAAGAGGGCGTGGCCATGGAGGCCCTGGCCTTCGCCGGGCACCAGAAGCTCGACAACCTGATCCTCATCTACGACGCCAACAACGTCACCCTCGACGCGATGGCCAAGGAGACCCAGAGCGAGGACACCGCCAAGCGCATGGAGGCCACCGGCTTCGACGTGCAGACGGTGGAGGGCAACGACATGACGGTGTTCGCCAGCGCCTACGAGCGCGCCAAGCAGGCGGGCAGCGGTAAGCCCCAGCTCATCATCGCCAAGACCCTCATCGGACTCGGCATCCCGGAAGTCGCCGGTACCCAGAAGGCGCACGGCGAGGGCGGCGCGAAGTTCGCCGAAGCGGCCCGCGCGAACCTGGGGCTGCCCCCGGAGCCGTACCACGTGTTTCCGGAGGTGAATGCGTTCTTCCGTGAGCACGAGAGCACCCTCGACGCCGCGTACGATGCCTGGTCGAAGACCTTCGCCGCGTGGCAGGCGAAGAACCCGAAGCTGGCCGAGGAGCTGGGCACCTCCCGCGCCTTCGCCCACACCCTGCCGGAAGACACCGCCAAGAAGACCCCCGACGTGGCAACGCTGCTGGCAGCGATTCCCTCCTTCGCGGCCGACACCAAGGTTGCCACGCGCAAGGCCGGTCAGGACGTGCTGCAGCCGCTGGCGGCGCAGGTGCCGCTGCTCATCGGCGGTAGCGCCGACCTGTACGGCTCGACCCTCAACTACATCGGCGATCTCAAGGCCGGCGACGACGACTTCAAGGTCGAGCACCGCACCGGTCGCAACATCCGCTTCGGCATTCGCGAGCACGGCATGTGCTCCATCCTCAACGGCCTGGCGGCCCACGGCGTGTTCCGTCCCAGCGGCTCCACCTTCCTGGTGTTCGCCGACTACTGCCGCGCGGCCATTCGCCTCTCGGCGCTGAGCCACTTGCCTGTAATTTACATCTTCACCCACGACAGCGTGGGCGTGGGCGAAGACGGCCCTACGCACCAACCGGTGGAGACCGTGCCCGGTCTTCGGGTCATCCCCAACCTCGACGTCATTCGTCCGGCCGATCCCGAGGAGACCGCGGGCGCGTTCGTGGCGGCGCTGGATCGCACCGACGGCCCGACGCTCATCGCCCTGAGCCGACAGGTGGTGCCGCTCCTGTCGAGCATTCCCGTCGAGACGCGCCGACAAGGCGTTCTCAAGGGCGGCTACATCGCCAAGCGCGAAACCGGCCCGCTCGAGGTGATCCTCCTCTCCGCCGGCAGCGAGCTCCAGCACGCCATGCAGGCAGCCGAGAAGCTGGGTGCGGGCGCGCGCGTGGTGAGCATTCCGTGCTTCGCGCGCTTCGACCGCCAGCCGGCGGCGTACCGCGAAGAAGTGCTGCCCCGCGCGTGCCGCCGTCGCGTGTCCATCGAGGCCTCGACCACCGCCAGCTGGGCGCAGTACGTGGGCCTCGACGGCGCGAGCATCGGCATCGATCGCTTCGGAATCTCCGCGCCCGGCGCGCTGGTGATGAAGACCCTGGGGATCACCGCCGAGCACGTGGTGGCCGAAGCCGAGCGCCTCCGGAACGCCTGACGCGAACGCACGTCGAGCCGCCGCGCAAACCATGCGTCGGCGGCTCGACGCTCTTTCGAAGCTCGTGCCATCGGCGTAGGCTGCGTCGCATGAGCGCAAAGAAGGCATCGAAGAAGAAGACCGCCACCCGCAAGCCCGCAGCGGCGCCGAAGAAGGCCCCCGCCACGAAGGCGAAGAAAGCGGCTCCGTTGGCCAAGAAGACGAAGAAGGCCGCTCCCGCTGCCAAGAAGGCGCCCGCCAAGAAGGCCGCTCCCGCTGCCAAGAAGGCGCCCGCCAAGAAGGCTGCTCCCGCTGCCAAGAAGGCGCCCGCCAAGAAGGCCGCTCCCGCTGCCAAGAAGGCGCCCGCCAAGAAGGCCGCTCCCGCTGCCAAGAAGGCGCCCGCCAAGAAGGCCACTCCGGCTGCCAAGAAGCCCATCGCCCGCCGCGACGGCTCCGGTCACCTGAATCCCAAGTATGCCGCCGAGCTTCGTCGACGCAGCAAGAGCGGAGCCACCGTCGACAGCGACGCGCGCGGCTTTCTTCGCGGCAAGCGCAAGAACGACGCGCTCGCCGACGAGCTGGGTAAGGAGTTCCTCGAGACGGTGACCAGCGGCGAGGACGAGGGCAACGAGATCCGCGACGCGGTGGTCGAAGAAGAGGCCGGCGGCCCGTTCGTACGCACCCGCGGCAAGCAAGAGTTCGGCTACGCCCGCGACGCCTCGAACCCCAAGGGCTCGCGCCGCGAGCCGTTCCCGAAGACCTGAGCGACGCTCACGCGCACGAAGAGGGTTCGTATGAACGAAGATCTCGAGCGCGCGCTCGAAGCTGCGATCGACCTTCAGGCCCGCGGCGACCTGGCGGGTGCGGCGAACGCCTTCGAGCGACTCGGCGAGAACGCCACCGACGACCACCGCTTTTCGGAGGAGGCCGGCAACCTCTTCCTCTACCAGCTCGGCGACGGCGCCTCGGCGATTCGCGCCTACCGACGTGCGCTCGAGCTGGCTCACGACGCCAGCCTGAAGGCAGAGCTGTGGCACCGGATCGGCATCGCCTACACGAAGGTGAACGACGACGTCCAGGCGTCGGTGGCGTTCGGCGAAGCGCACAAGCACGACCCGATTCACGCCGGCACGTTTCTCGAAGTCGGACGACTCTGTATGCGCACGGGTCGCTTCCAGGACGCACTCGAGTACCTCGACACCGCGTGGGCACAGCACGTGATGCAGTCCGCGCTCTCGGGCGGCCCGGTCCCGCAGTTTCGCGCGCTCGTGACGATGGATACGGCGCGCGTGTACCTGAAGCACTTGGGCGATCTGGAGGCGGGGCTCGCGGTGGCTAGATCGCTCCGGGAAATGGGCGATCGTGGCCGTCTCGAGACCCTCGCGCGGGAGCTCGAGCAGCTCGGACGCACCGACGCGGCCGCGCGCGTGAAGGCGCTCCTGGGCTGACACGACGCGGGAATAGCCGCGGGCACTCGTGGGTCGAGTAGCGAGGTCCGCGAATGGCTCGCATCGACAGCATTCTCTCCATCGTCCTGCAGCAAGGCGCCAACGAGCTTCGGGTGGTGGCCGATAGGGAGCCGAAGATGCTCGCTTACGGCACGCTCAAGAAGTGGTCGATGCCGCCCATGTCGGAGGATATTCTCCGGGATTTGCTGGGCGAAATCATGACCAGCGAGGTGGAGACCCGGCTCGCTGCGGGAGAGCGAATCGAGCTCGAGTACGAAACGTCGGCCCTCGGGACCTTTCACGTGACGCTGGCCAAGGAGCGGGCCGGAGCGTTCGAGGCGCGCTTTCTTCGGGGCCGCGCGACATCGCCCGCGCCGCCTTCGCCGGCTCCGGTCGTGGACGTGAGCGTAGCCAGCGCGGAAGTAGCCGCGCCGCCCTCGCGCACTGCGTTCACGGCAGCGCGGCCTCGCTTCGCGGTGCAGCGCTACCTCTCGGACCTGGTCGCCCGTGCGGTGGCCACGCGCGCCAGCGATCTGCACTTGGGCGACGGGGAGACGCCGGTGATTCGCGTCGACGGCAAGCTCCGTGCGCTGGACGATGGGGCACCGGCGGACGTGGCCGAGGCCTTCGGCATGGAACCGGCGGACCTCGCAGCGGTGCGCGCCGGGCACTCCATCGACGTCTCGCTCGAGCTGCCGGGGAGCGGACGCATTCGCGTGCACCTCTACGCCACCGACCAGGGCCTCGCCGCGGCGCTGCGCCTCCTGCCGCCCCGAGCCCCGAGCTTCGCTTCGCTGCACATGCCGGTGGCGTTCGACGATCTGGCGCTGCTCTCGCATGGCCTGGTGCTGGTGTGCGGGGCCACCGGCGCGGGCAAGTCCACCACCCTCGCTGCGCTGGCCCAGGTGGCGCTGCAGCGACGCTCCATCGTGCTGGTCACGCTGGAGGATCCCATCGAGTACGAGCTCGCGGGGTCGAAAGGTTCCATCGTGCGACGAAGGCAGATCAAGCGCGACGCGGTGGATTTTGCGTCGGGTTTGCGCGACGCCCTGCGCGAAGATCCGGACGTCCTCCTGGTGGGAGAAATGCGCGATCCGGAGACCATCGCGCTGGCCCTCACCGCCGCCGAGACCGGTCACCTGGTGCTGGCCTCGCTGCACAGTCGCTCCGCCGCGTCGGCGGTGGACCGCATCGTCGACGCTTCGGCGCCCGAGCGGCAGCAGCAGATTCGCATCCAGCTCGCCGAGTCGCTACGCGGAGTGGTGAGCCAACGGCTGTTACCCCGCGCGCGAGGCACCGGGCGCGTCGCCGCGGTGGAGGTGCTGCGGATGAACCACGCGGTGGCCAGCATGATCCGCGAGGGCAAGACGGCGCAGATATCGCACGCGATTCAGGCCGGGCGCGCGGAGGGCATGCTGTCGCTGGAGCGGAGCCTCGCGGATCGCGTGCGGGCCGGCGAAATCCGAATGGAAGACGCGCGGGCCGTGGCCAACGATCCGGCTTCGCTCACGACGCTACTGGAGTCGACGAGTCGGTAGCCGGGGATGCAGCCGAGTGCTCGCGGGCGTAGAGGATCCGCGCGACGAAGGCCAGGAGCCCGATGGATCCCGTGGCGAGTGTGAGGAGAATCCAGGGCAGCGGACGCACGCCGTACTTGCGGGCGAGGCCCGAGGCCAGGAACATTCCGGTGCTGGCCGCCAGCACCAGATCGATGCCCACCTGCATGCCCCACCCGGATCGCAGATGATCGTCGAGGAAGCCGAAGAGCCCCTCGGCGGCGATGACGCGGATCGAGAAGGCCAGGAATACCAGGGAGACGAGGGCGGGCAGGAGCCACAGATTCTTCTTCATGGTCACGACTCTGGGGCCGCGTTGCGGCTTGGCCATGACCTCCGAGGTCAAGGTGGGCACGCAACCCCCATGCTACCTTGACCGGGTGATCGCGCCGCACAGCCCCGGACCGATGATTCGCGCGCTGCGCCAGGCGCGCAGGCTCAGCCAGGAGCAGCTGGCAGACCGCGCGGAGATCTCCACCCGGCACCTCTCGTACCTGGAGAGCGGAAGGGCCAAGCCGTCGCACACCATGCTGCTGGTGCTGGGCTCGGCGCTGGACTTGCCACTGCGCGATCGCAATACGCTCCTGGTCGCCGCGGGCTTCGCGCCGGTGTACCGCATCTCGCCACTGGAAGACCCGGCGATGACTCACGTGCATCAGGCGATCTCGCACTTCATGCGCCTCCACGAGCCGCATCCGGCGATCTTGCTGGACCGCGCCTGGAACATCCTGCGGCTCAACAACGGCGCCATGCGGGTCTTCGCCTGGTGTGGCCTCACCCTGCCTACCGATGGCGTGCCCGTGAATGCGCTGCAAGCGGTGTTCGATCCGGCAATGGGGCTCCGCGCGTGTGTGGTGAATTTCGAGGATCTCGCGGACGCCATGCTGGAGCGCCTTCGCACGGAGGCCGACGTGGACCCCGCGCTCGGCGATCTGCTGCGCGATCTGGAGCGCCTGCGCGGCCCGCACCGAACGCGCACCGTCGCGACCGGCGTGAACCCGGTGGCCATGCCGGTTCACCTCCGGCGAGGCGACGAGGAGCTCCGCTACTTCACGACGCTCACCACCCTGGGCACTCCCCTCGACGTCACCGCACAGGAGCTCCGCATCGAGGGGTACTTCCCCATGGACGACGCGACGGAGCGGCTCGCCCGAAAGCTGGCCGGAGCGACCTGAGGTCTACGCCGTGACGCCCGGCGGTCGCTTTCGCGACGTCCTGGTTCGGGAGCTGGTGGAGAATCGGGCGGCGGCCGCGCTCAAGGTGCGAACATGGCGGGGAACACCGGCGTCCGCTCGGTGACCGGCTCGTCTTCGTCGAGCTCGCGACGGTCGAGCTGCGTGAGGTCCGGCCCGCTCTCGAGCGGCTGCGGCGTCGGCGCGCGGAGGCGACCGATCCCGAGGACGGCGCTCCGAAGGGCGCTCAGGGATACCGGGCGGCGGAGCACGGAAACCGCCCCCAGAGGAACGCCGCAGGAAGGGTGAAGCGGCCCGTCGTCGCCCACGCACAGCACCAACGCACTGCGCGCGGCCACCCGTTCCACCAAGAGAAGCAAGGACCCCAACGCACACATGCGGTCGTCGAGAATCACGACGCCCGGGGCACCCAACGTCGGCGTATCCAGGTTGCCATCCATCGAAAGGAGAACGTCCATCGGCGAGGTCGTGACGTCCACCTCGACGTCCCGACGCTGCAGGTGCCGCTGGATATGCGCCCCCCAATCTCGATCCGCCGTGGCCACCAGAACGTGGAGAGGCTCAAAGTGCATGGCCTCTCGGGTGTTTCGCGTTCGCCGTCCGCCCCGCCGTCCCACTGCTCGTGCTCCCATGGCATTGCTCCGTCGGTTGAGGTTCGGCGTTCGTGAATGCACTCCGTGTGCCGGCGTGGGCAGCGGGGGAAAGTCCGCGGGTTCGTGGGTGGGGACGGTGCGCCACGCGTTGCACTTTGCAACGCCCGAGATGTCCGTGCGGAGATTCGCAACGACACCTGCCGAACGCTCTGCGGACGCCGCTTCGGTGAGTGGGCCAGGCATCGGGGTTGCATCGGGGGCTTCGGACATGACAGTCACCCGACGCCTGCGTGCGTCTCGTACCGCACGCGCTCTTTCCTTCGCCTTGGCAACGATCGCGGTGACCCGCAGTGCGCGAGCGCAGTCCGTGATCGTAAGCGTACCCAGCGTCGACGTGACCAAGCCCGGGGTGCTCATGCTGGCGCACGAGTCGCAGCTCAACGTGTGGAGCTACGCCAAGCCCTACTGGAACTCCTTCTCCTTCGCGACCTACGGACTCGGGCGCGACATCGAGCTGGCAGCAACCCTCTATGGCGTTGGCTCCCCGGCGAGCGGCAACGTCGCGTTGGCGCTCGGATACAAGCACCGTGTTCCCTTGGCCCCGCAGTCGCCGTGGGAGCCGGCAATCGCCTTCGGGCAAATGGTGCCCGTCTCTCTCAGCGGCTCGGGTCTCGGATTCTGGACCTACGGGGTAGCGAGCCTTCGCATCCCCCTCACACGAACCCGGTTCACGCTGGGCCCGAGCTACGGATCACGGCAGATCTTCGGGGCCACGACCTTCAGCGTGCTGGCCGGGGTGGAACAACCGATCACCAAGCATATTTCGATCATCGCCGACTGGTTCTCCGGAAAGCACGAGCTGGGGGCGCTGGTGCCCGCGCTGCAGTGGAACGTCAGCCACGCGTTCATCGTCATCGCAGGCGTGAAGATTCCAGGCTCGCCGAAGGCAGGCCCCGTGGCGGGTCTGGTCGAGCTCACCTACGAGCTCGATCTGGCGGAGTGAGGGGCAACCGCGGCGAGCCTCACGTCCGGCGGTCGCTTTCTCGACGTCCTCGGGGTGGACCAAGCCGTATCATGACAGCGTGAAACGATCTCTCGGCTGGTTCGGGTTCGCCGCGGTTGCGATGGGTTGCGCAGGGGCGGCCGCGCACGGTGGGAACGGGGCGACGGGCGAAGCTGCCAGCACCTCGGCGCCAGCCGGCTTCCCCGCCACCCCGTCGGCCGCCGGCGAAATGTGCGGCGGGCTCGCGGGAATTCCCTGCCGAGCGGGACTTCGATGCGTCTACGCCGCCCCCGTTCACCCGGACCAAGCGGGAACGTGCGGGAAGTGATCACTCGTCGATCGAGAGCACGTCTGCGCCTTCGCGCTGCAGGAGCGGGCGCAAGAGCGGGTGCTGGTACTGCCGACGCACGGTGATGGCGTAGAACTCCTCGAACAGGTTCGGCAGCGCGCAGTACTCCTGGAGCTCGCCGGAGCGCAGCTCGTCTTGCACCACCACCGCCGGCACCAGCGTGGCCGTGCGCGTGGTGCGGGACAGCACCCGGAGCATCGCCATGTCGTCGACCTCGCCGGCGATGGTCGGGCGGATCCCGTGGTGCTCGCAGAGCACGTCGAACGCCGCGCGGATCTCGCTGTCGCGGCTCGGGAGCAGGAGCGGCAGGTCCGCGAGATCGTCGGGAAAGCGAAAGCGGCGCCGACGCTTGGGGCCCATGAGGCTCACCTGCTGCCGGGCGATGCGCCGACATCGCCAGGCGTTCTCCTCGTCTTCGTGGACCCGGCGATTGGCCAGCACCACGTCCAGCGAGTGGGCCTCGAGGCGAGGCAACAGCTCGCGAAACGATCCCGACTGGAGCACCAGCACCACGTCGGCGCGACCGAACAGCGGCGAGAGAAAGCCGCGCTGGAAGTTCCGCGACAGCGTGGCGGTGGCGCCCACCCGCAGGGCCTGACGCTCCCGCGGCCGACCTTCCCGGAGCGTGGCCACCAGCTCGTTGCCGGTGGCCACGATGGTCTCGGCGTACTCGAGAGCGATGCGACCGGCCTCGGTGATGACCAGCGTGCGTCCTTGCCGCGTGAACAGCGCTTGGCCGATCTGTTCTTCCAGCTTCTGGATCTGACTGGAGAGCGCCGACTGCGCCACGCCGAGCCGACGGGCGGCCCGGGTGAGGTTGCCCTCCTTGGCCACGGCCCAGAAGTAGTGGAGGTGATGGTAGTTGATGCGCGATACGACCGGATCCATTCATCACCTATAGAGAACGTATCGATAGATTCTATCTGTTATACAGAATGTTGGTCGCGCCGTAGAACGACCGTATGTGGAACACGAGCTTCGGATGGGTGGCGGTACCGCTGGTGTACGCCGTGGCTTCGGCGCTGACCGGTTCTAGGTTGGTCTCGACCCGACGTGCCTGGGACGTGGGTGTGGGGGCGGCGCTGGCGAACGTCTGCGTCGCGGCGGCGCACGGGTTCTCGGTAGCGCGGGCCGATGTGCCCGCGCTGACGATGCTGCTGCTGGTGACGACCGTAGGGGCGATCATCCTGCGTTTCTCGCGCCGCTATCTGGACGGCGAGCCGGGCCAGAAGTCCTTCGTGCGTTGGTTCTTGGCCACCGTGGCCGCGGCGACGGTGCTGGTGGGGAGCAAGCACCTCCTGGTGCTCGCGCTGGCGTGGACCGCCACCAGCGTTTCGCTGCACCAGCTCCTGATGTTCTACGGCGAGCGGGTCGAGGCCAGGGCGGTGGCGCACAAGAAGTTCCTGGCCAGCCGCGTCGCCGACCTCGCGTTCTACGGCGCCGTCGCGATCCTGTGGGAGCGGTTCGGCACCGCCGACATCGACGCCCTGGGCGCACGCCTGGCGACCCTGGGGCACGTACCGTTCAGCGTGCAGCTGGCAGGCGTGCTGGTGGTGGTGGCGGTGGCGCTTCGCTCGGCGCAGCTCCCGTTCCACGGGTGGCTCATCCAGGTGATGGAGGCGCCGACGCCGGTCTCGGCGCTGCTCCACGCCGGCGTGGTGAACATCGGCGGCTTTCTGATGATCCGCATGGCGAGCATGATGACGCACCTGGAATGGGCGCGCGGGCTGCTCGTCTGCGTGGGGACGCTCACCGCGCTCCTGGCCGGGCTGGTGATGACCACCCGCATCAGCGTGAAGGTCGCGCTCGCGTGGTCCACCTGCGCGCAGATGGGCTTCATGCTCCTGGAGTGCGGCCTCGGCGCGTACTCGCTGGCGCTCCTGCACCTGGTGGCGCACTCGCTCTACAAGGCGCACGCCTTTCTCGCCTCCGGGCGGGCGGTGGAAGCCCATCGTGCGGCGGTCAAGGAGACGGTACCGAGGCCGGCCGGCGTCGCCCTCCACGGTTTCGCCGCGTTGCTCTCGGTCGCCACTTTGGGTGCACTGTACACCGTACTGACCAAACCCCTCGCGCTTCCGGCGCTCGGGGAGCCGGGTACGGAGACGCCCGTCGTGCTCGTCGCCCTGGCCCTGGCGCCGCTGTATGCCCGTGCGTTCGGTCCTGGACGCGCCAGCGTGCGCGCGGCGATGCCGGCCATCGGGGCGCTCCTGGCGAGTGCCTACTTGGTGGCGCACGGGCTCGTGGGCAGGGTCCTCGCCGAGGGTCCGCCGGCGCCGGCCGGCCTGCGCGTCGCCGTGCTGGTGGCCTTCGTGAGCTCGTGGACCCTGCAGGTGATGGTCGCCCGCGGGAAGGATGGGCGACTCGCACGCTGGCTCTACCCGGCGGCCTATGCGGGCTTCTACCTCGACGACGCGGTGACCCGCGTGGCCTTCCGGATCGCACCGCCACGGCCGGAGCGCGACGCGCTTGCACCCGGGGGCGCGCTCCTCGCAGAAGGACGGGCGTCGTGAGCCTCGACGCAGCCGTGGACCGAGCCTGCGCGCTCATCGCGCCCGCGTGGCCTCTCGACCGCCTCATCGCGGTGAATCCCTACTGGGGCTTCGTGGACCGCGACATCGAACGAACCGCTGCGGATCTCGCGACGCTCGCCGGAACCACCATGACGATGCCTCGCGATTGGTACCGGGCGCACTGGCGCAAGGGGACGTTCGGTCCGCGCCACGTGAGCCAGGCCATCGCCGAACGCGGAGGCGCGATGAGCACCGAGGATGTGATCCGCTCGCTGGAGAGCCCCGCGCCGCGACCACGCCGACGTCCGCTCTTGACCGATCTCGCCGACGCGGTGCGCAGCCGGCAGACCGTCACGGCGACCAGCTGGACCTCGTTCGTCACGCGGCACCTGAGTCAGGCCTGTGCAGCCCACTTCGACGAGGGCCAGGCGACCTTCGGACCGGTGCGCGACGGCGGGCTCTTCGGCGTGTGGCGAAGCCTGGCGGAGCGCGACGCGAGCCCGCGCTTGCTCATGGACTTCTCGGGCTTCGGCGATGCCGTGGCGTCGCTCCCTGCGAGCCCCCGCGACGTGATCGACGCGGCCTGCCGGAACCTCGAGCTCCCCGCGCTGCTGCGCGAGGACTACTTCGCGGCCTTGCTCATGAGCGTCGGGGGGTGGGCAGCGGCTTGCGCGTTCCGACGGTGGGAAGCCCGGCTCCGCGGGACCGACGACGACACCATCGTCCACCTTCTGGCTGGACGCCTCGTCTGGGAGCAGCTGATCGCGGGCCGAGACGAAACCCGCCGGCGCGCCTGGTCGGCTGCGCGGGACGCATGGGCGCGAGAGGCACCAGACGACCGCGAGGTCGCGATGCGCGCGCGGCACCCCGAATGGACACTCCAGCGCGCCGTGGAGATTGCCTATCAGGAAGAGCTCACCGCCGCCCTGCGTCCAGCGCGCGACCCGTCGCCGCAGGCCAGCCTGACCGTCAAAGCTGTATTCTGCATCGATGTACGCTCCGAGGTATTTCGGCGGGCCCTGGAGAGCACCGGCGCCGACGTCGGCACCGCGGGCTTCGCGGGCTTCTTCGGGCTTGGCTTGGCCTACGAGCCACTCGTGGGGCCGGCGAGGCCGCAGCTTCCGGGCCTGCTCGCGCCCGCGCTCCGGGTGCGCGATACCGGGGCGCTGGCGGCGGCCGCTGCGGAACAGGGGGCTCGCGCCGCAGACCTTCGCGGTGCCCTGGCGAGCCTTGCCCGAGGCGCGGTATCGAGCTTGCCCTTCGTGGAGATCGCGGGCATCGGTGCGCTCCCCGGACTGCTGGCGGACAGCCTGGGACTCCGTGGCGCGACCGCCGATGCGGCCCAGCCGGAGCCCCGATGGGACCTTCGGCCGCGGCTCGTCGAGGTCGAAGCAGAGAGGCGCGCGGAGCTGGCCGAGGGGGTGCTTCGCGGCATGAGCATGACCCGATCCTTTCCCCGCCTCGTCGCCTTCATCGGTCACGGCGCGAGCGCGGCCAACAACCCGCTGCTCGCGGGCCTCCACTGCGGCGCCTGTGGCGGGCAGACCGGGGAGATCAACGGCAGGGTCCTGGCGGCGCTCTTGAACGACGCTTCGGTGCGCGAAGCGCTGGCGCCGCGGGGCATCGAGATCCCGACCACTACCTGGTTCGTTCCCGGCCTCCACGACACCACCACCGACGAGGTCATGCTGTTCGACGAGGACCTGGTTCCCGCCACCCATCGGGCCGATGTCGACGCATTTCGCCAGCGTCTCGCGCGAGCCGGTGATCTCGCGCGTGGTGAGCGAGCACCGCGGCTGGGGGTGGAGACCCGCGATCCGACTGCCCACACCGCGAGCATGCGTGCGCGCGCGAGGGACTGGTCGGAGGTGCGGCCGGAATGGGGCCTGGCAAGGAACGCGGCCTTCGTGGTGGCGCCGCGGGCGCGCACCCGCGAGGTCGACCTCGATGGCCGCGCGTTCCTCCACGACTACGTGTGGGAGGAGGACCAGGGCTTTCGCGTGCTCGAGACCATCATGACCGCCCCCATGGTGGTCACCCACTGGATCAACATGCAGTACTACGCGTCGACCGTCGACAACGTGCGCTACGGAAGCGGCAACAAGGTGCTGCACAACGTGGTGGGCGGCCGCGTGGGGGTGTTCGAGGGCGCGGGGGGCGATCTCCGCATCGGCCTCCCGATGCAGTCGCTGCACGACGGGCGCGACTGGGTGCACGTGCCGTTGCGACTGAGCGTCCTCATCGAAGCGCCGGAGGAGGCCATCCGCGGCGTGCTCGCGCAGCACGCCACGGTGCGCAACCTGGTGGAGAACGAGTGGATCTTCCTCTTCCGCATCGCGCCCGACGGTGCTGTCGCGCGCGTCGATCAACGGGGAACGTAGATGCCCAGCGGCAGGGCGCGGCCTCGCAAGCGGGTCCCGAGCCCGAGCCCGATCTTGTCCGGATCTCGATCTCCAGTCTCGGTCCCTGGCAGGTTCGACGGAACGCGAGGGCGGAAAACGCCGAAACGCAGACGTCGTCCTTTGGAGTCCGCGCTCGGCCGGTTGTCGACCTGCTTGGCCTGCTCACGCGGGGCGTTTCGGGCACGGCCACGGGCTCGGGCTCGGGCTCGGGCTCGATGGTTTCGTGATCGACAATCGCGCTCGGTCATTTGGCCCGGAGCTCAGCGGGGAACGTAGATGCCGAGCACGCGACCACCGCCGGAGGTGAAC
>JABFRG010000631.1 GCA_013141295.1 Polyangiaceae bacterium | reverse complement strand
CTCTGCCGCTGCCGGCGTCGATTCGAGACTTGTTGCCGTCGCTTCGGCCGCCGGCGTCGCCCGGGTTGATGGCCACCGCGACGCTTCCATCCGGACCGCCACTCGGCGTCGTGATCGCCCCTCCGCCGTCGCTCGCTGCGCCCGCGTCGCGACTCACCACCACCAGCGCGGCGGCCAGACCGAGGCCAGCGACCGTCACCAGCGCCAGCGCCACGAGCAGGATGGGCACCCACGGTGAGCTCTTTCGCGGCGGCGGTGGCATCGCCGAACCGAGGGGGCCGTCGACACCGCTGCGCGCGGGTCGATCGGTCGGCCACGGCGGAGGCATCGGCTGCGCAGGGAACCCTCCGCCCTGTGGCTGCGGCGAGAGATGGGTCGACGCATACGGGAGCGAAGGGGAGAACGACGGTGGCCGCCCCGATGGCGAGGACGGCGGGCCGGTGAACGTCGGCTGCGACACCAGCGTCGGCGCCGTCGGAGGCGGCAGGTGTAAAGGCGGGCCCAGGGCGCCGCCGGGCACCGTGGAGACGCCTCCCTGCAATCGTGCGAGCGCGGACGACATTTCGTCGGCGCTCTCGAAGCGCGCTGCCGGTGCCTTCTCGAGCGCGCGGTGCACGATGGACACGAGCTCCGGCGACAGCCCGGGAACGAGCGAACCGAGGTTCAGGGGCGGCACGGTGACCGCAGCGACCACGCCGCCGCGGGTGTCGACCGGGGGCCGCCCGCTGAGCATCGCGTAGAGCAGCCCACCCACGCCGTACACGTCCGTGCGGGCGTCGACGAGGCCCCGCAGCACCTGCTCCGGCGCCATGTAGGCGGGCGTGCCGACCATCGCGTTCTGGGCGGAGAGGGGCTCGATGTCGGCCACCTTGGCGACGCCGAAGTCGAGGACCTTGGCGAGCTCCGCGATGGCCGTGCCGTCCACCAGGAAGACGTTGGCGGGCTTGATGTCGCGATGCACTACACCGCTGCGGTGCGCTGCGGCGAGTGCCGAGAGCACTTGGCGAGCGATGGTGATGGCCTGTTCCGGAGAGAACAGGCGCTGCTTGAGCGCCCCGGAAACCGAGCGACCGCGGAGGAGCTCCATGACGAGCGCAGGCTCTGGCGATGCGTCGATGAACTCGATGACCGTGACGATGTGTGGGTGCCCGAGTCGGGCCGTCGTCTCGGCTTCCACGCGAAATCGCGCGAGATCGACGCTGTCGAAGCGCCCGCGCATGACCTTGACGGCCACCACGCGCCGCAGGTCGAGCTGCTCCGCCTCGTACACGCTGCCCATGCCACCCGAGCCGAGGAGGCGGACGAGACGGTAGCGGCCACCCAACGTGCGGCCGACGAAGCTCTCCGGAGGTGCGCCGGGGGCGGAAGGGGCGGTCACGTAAAAGGGGTAGCAGCACCCGCCCATGCGTCGCGAAGTTTTTGCACGGTCGAGCTAGCTCGGATTAATCCGGGCTAGCCTGCGTCCATGCGCGCCACTTCGCACCGCGGCCTCCCCGCCATTCTCGTCGTCGTCGCGGGCTGCTCGAAGCCCTCCGGAGGAAGCAGCGTTGCCACCGCGACGCCGACCCAGACGGCCATCGCCACCGCGTCGGCGCCTGCGCCGCTGAAGACGAGACCGGCGCCCGCACGTGCATGCCACGTCGGCACATCGGTGGTGGCCTCTGAGGGACGCGGCGCGCTCACGCACGGTATCGCCACCGCCGGCGGTTTCATCGTCGTGACCTGGGGCGAGCTTCGCCCGGCGGGTTCCGGGTTCGGTGGCGACGGCGCCAAGCAGCGCACCGAGCTGTGGCGACTCTTCGACGCGTCGCTGGGGGCGCGCGGTCCTGCCTCGGTGATCGGGCAGCAAGAGGCGGTGGACGCCTTCAGCAACGGCGTCGCACCCTACGCGCTGGGCGAACGTTTGGGGGTGGGCACCTGCGCCTGGGCCGCCTTCGCGGGTCGCCTCGCGTGCAAGACGGCGAACGTCGACGGATCGGCAGGCGGCGATCACTACGACGATCCGGGCGTCGCCGGACCCGGCCCCCAGGGCGACCGACTCGCGGCCGCAGGAGTCGGCGACGCATCGATTCTCCTCGTTCCGCAGTGTCAGGACGTGCGCATCGTCTCGAGCGCGGCCAAGAAGGGCGCGCGTCCACTGGCGTACGGAACCGAGGATGCGCGGACCGCCTGCGAGCCCAAACGCACCATCGACGTGCCCGCCCTCGCGGCGCTCGGCGAGGAAGAGGCCGCCGGGGCGTGGCGCCACGGCAACCTGCTCGAAGGGCGGCGCATGGGCAAAGACGGGCAGCCGCGCGGACCCATCGCGGCCATCAGCGTCGCCGGCGACGTTGGTGCACCGGCGATCGTCTCCGCGGAAAGCGAGGCCCGTGTGCTCTACGCGAGTCGACCCAGTTCCACGGCGCCCTATGCCCTCACCCTGGCCCACTGGAAGAGCGCAGGGCCGGTTGCGCGGGCCGTGGTCTCTACCGGCTCCGCGCCCGCGGTCGCGCCGTCGCTGGTAGCGGTGGACGACCCCGCCTGCAATCTCGTCTCCTGGACCGAAGGGAAGGGCACCGGGACGCGCGTCCGCGCCGGGCTCGTGTGCAACGACGCGCTCGTCGTTGGCAGCGTGACCGACGTCTCCACCGCCGACGTCGAGGCTGGCGATAGCGAGCTCGCGCGGGTGGGCACCAGCGGCGCGTTCGTCGTGTGGCAAGAGCTGCCCAAAGGAAAGCCCGCGGAGCTCCGGCTCGCCAAGGTGACTTGCGAATAGGCGCAACGCCGGTACCTTGTGGCGCGTGAGCTCCCTGCTGCCCTTGCGCCGCGCCGCGTTCGTTCTGCCCATCCTCGCGGGCTGCGGGGGAGAGTCTTCGGAGCTGCCCCCGCCGGCCATGTTGCCGCCAGCTCCGCCCGCGGCCGCCGCGTCCGCCACCAGCGCGCCGGTCGCAACGGCTCCGATGCCTCTCGTGGCCCCGCCGGCGCCGAAGACGCTGGACCCGGAGACCGCCGGACCCGACGAGCCGCTCGCGGGCTTCGCTGCGGACGTTGGCGAGA
>JABFRG010000196.1 GCA_013141295.1 Polyangiaceae bacterium | reverse complement strand
GGAGGAGAGAGCGAGGAGGGAGAGGGAGCGGATCATGCCCGGCAAATACCACGATTCGCCCCCGAGAAACGCCTGCACTTTACATGCGCACGCGGGCCTTCAGGCGGTGACCGGCGCCGAGAAGCCGTCGTCCGGCTCCTCGAGGCTCACCGGGCCGAACACGCCGTCGCGAAAGTCGTGGATGAA
Source organism: Polyangiaceae bacterium (assembly GCA_013141295.1). Taxonomy (GTDB): domain Bacteria; phylum Myxococcota_A; class Polyangia; order Polyangiales; family Polyangiaceae; genus JABFRG01. Next base: position 2,851 of record JABFRG010000196.1, on the reverse strand, counting down.
CATGTCGGAGGCCTTGTGCAGGTCGACCACGCCGCCGGCCCGCAGGCAGCCGCGTCGGCGACCGATCTCGTCGAGCGCCTCGTGCTCGTCCTTGGGGGTTTGCTTGAGCTTGTAGCGACCGATGAGCAGGTTGGGATGCCGCGCCAGGAAGTGTCGAAGGCCGAAGAGCGCCACCGTCTCGTAGTCGATGGCGTTGTCGGGCATGGCGCCGCCGAGGGCCAGACGCAGCGAGGCGTCCGCATCCTCGATCTTGGGCCACAGGATGCCCGGGTTGTCGGAGAGCGCCATGCCGCTCTTGAGCATGACCAGCTGCTGGCTCTTGGTGACCGCCGGCTCGTCGCCCACCTTCGCGACCTTGCGGTCCATGAGGGTGTTGATGAGCGTGGACTTGCCCACGTTGGGGATGCCCACCACCATCGCGCGCACGGTCTTGCCGGGGCCGCTGGGGTGCGTCGCCAGGCGCTTGCAGGCCTCGGGGATGCGCGTCCGGGTGTCGGTGGCATTCTTCTGCGTGATGGCGATGGCGAGCACCGGGCCGCCGCCGGAGAAGGCCTCGAGGTGCTTGATCCAGGCCTTGGTGGTGACAGGATCGGCGAGATCGCTCTTGCTCAGGACCTTCACACAGGGCTTTCGCCCGCGAATCTCGGTGACCAGGGGGTTCTCGCTGGCGCTGGGCATGCGCGCGTCGAGCACTTCGATGACCACGTCTTGCTTGGGCATCGCCTCTTCGATCAAGCGGCGAGCCTTGGTCATGTGGCCCGGGTACCATTGGATGGACATCGCGGGACATCGGTAGCACACGGGGCCCCGGGTGGGCGGTTCTACAGTAGATCGTACCGCCACCTGATGCGTACCATCGGGCATGCCCCACATCGCCCTGCCCCCTTCCCTGCCCGGTATCCTGAGCCTGTTCGCCTACCGCCCGGAGACCGCCGGCCCGCTGAACGCCCTGGCCGAGGCGCTCCTGCGCGGGCCCTCTTCGCTCACCCGCGGCGAACGGGAGCTCATCGCGGCGTTCGTGTCGAAACAGAACGAATGCGTCTTCTGCAACGCCTCCCATGCGGCCTTCGCCCGGGCGCAGCTCCCGAACGGCGCCGACGTGGTGCGCGCGGTGTGCGAGGACTACCGGAACGCGCCCATCGGCGAGAAGCTCCGCGCGCTCCTGGCCATCGCGGCCCAGGTGCAGAAGAGCGGCCGCGCGGTCACCGTCGAGACGGTGGAGGCGGCGCGCGCGGAGGGCGCCAGCGACCAGGAGATTCACGACACGGTGCTCATCGCCGCGGCGTTCTGCATGTTCAACCGCTACGTCGACGGCCTCGGCACCGCGCTCCCGCCGGACGCCGCAGCGTACGACGTCATGGCCGAGCGCATCGTGAGCGAGGGCTACACCGCGCCCAAAGGCTGATTTCGGCCCCGGTGTGGAGTAACAGGGCGGCGTGGAACCCACCCCGCAGCGACGCATCGTGCAAGCCGAGGCCCTGGGCTGGCTCGCCGCGAACCCAGCCGAAGTGGGCACCAGCGTGGTCACGTCGCTCCCGGACGTCTCCGAGATCGCGGACTTCTCCTTCGAGGAATGGCGAGCGTGGTTCGTGGAGGCCGCGGCGCACGTGCTCCGTTGGGTCCCGGAAGACGGCGTGGCGATGTTCTACCAGAGCGACATTCGCCACGCGGGGCAGTGGATCGACAAGAGCTACCTGGTGCAGCGCGCCGCCGAAGGAACCCCGCAGCGGCTGCTGTTCCACAAGATCGTGTGCCGCAAACCGGCGGGCACTCCGGGCTTCGGCCGCGCCAGCTATTCGCATCTTCTGGCATTCGGGGGCCCCGCCCTCTCGCACGGTGAGATGGCGCGCGTCGCCTCCGGGCCCGACGTGCTGCCGGACGCCGGAACCATGTCGTTCAGTCGCGCCATGGGGCTCGAAGCCGCTCGCCTGGCGTGCGCCTACCTGCGCGATGCCACCAAGACGCGCGTCGTGGTGGATCCGTTCTGCGGCCAGGGCGGCGTGCTGGCCGTGGCCAACGCCATGGGCTTCGACGCGGTGGGCGTCGACCTCAACGGACGTCGCTGCCGCGCCGCACGCAAGCTGGTCGTCCCCGCCTGATCAGCCGGCCGCGGGCGATTCCGACGCACGCGTCTCGCGGAGGACGCGCGAGACCATGTTGACGAGATCGTCGCCGTGCACCGGCTTCAGGAGGACGCCGGCGACGCCCAGCGAGGTCGCTTCCTTCCACTCTGCGGCCCCTCCCGACCCGGTCACGATGATGATGGGCAGGTTCTTGCCGCGGCTGGTGCTGCGCACGCGCCGGGTCCACTCGAGCCCGGAGAGGAGCGGCATCTGCAGATCGGCGACGATCAACGAGTACCTCTCGAGATCCACGGCCAGGAGCGCCTCCTGCGGGTTGTCGATGACGTCGACCCGCGCGCTCCTGAACCGTCTCCGGAGGACGGCCGAGACCAGCTCCGCCCAATCCGCGTCGTCGTCGAGCACGAGAATCCGCTCCGGCTCGCGGCTGCTCTCGTGTGCCTCGACCAGCTGCTGACGTAGCTCCGCCACCGACTGCGTTCGGTCCCATGGCTCCTTGGCGAGCGCGCGGGCGATGACCGCGTCGAAGGCCGCGGGAACCTCCGGACGTACCCGGCTCGGGCGCTGCGCATCTTCGAACATGTGCATGCGCATGTACTCGCCGGCAGCGTCGGCGCTGAACGCGTGGACGCCGGTGAGGGTCTCGAACGCGAGGCATCCGAGCGCGTAGACGTCGCGCAGATACTCGGTCTCCGGCGGCGCGTCGCCGAAGAACACCTCCGGAGCCATGTACCGCGGGCTGCCGACCACGTAGCCCTTGAACCCGATGG
>JABFRG010001081.1 GCA_013141295.1 Polyangiaceae bacterium | reverse complement strand
AGCGCCACCTGCACCGCCTCGCACGCCGCTTCGGGCTCGTTCAACAAGGCTTTCGACCGGCGCGCGGGCCACCAGCGACGGCCACGCAGTCACTCGCGGCCGGGCGAAAGCCTTCCTGTTTCTTCGATACACTGGCGCGCCCCGCGCGTGAAGACTCGGGATGACCGCGTGGTTCTTCGAGATCCTGGCGCGCCTCGCGCGTGAACCTCTCCTACGAGCCCGAGCCCGAGCCCGAGCCCGAGCCCGAAGCACTCTCGTTCCCTCTCGCGGTCACCCCGAGCGGAGCGAGGGGCCCCCTCGGGTCTGCGACGACGAGGCTCGCGCCTCCGGAGCGACGTGGAGGCCCGGCGAAACGCGTTCAAACACGGGTGGATTGTGTCGCGGGGCCGCACTAGGATGCGCCTTCCATCATGAGCGATCCCGTATCCAAGGAAGTCCCCACCCAACGCACCGAGCGCGACCCCGATCTTCCGCCGAACTTCGTGGAAGACATGGTGCGCGAGCAGGTGGCCCAGGGGCGCCACGGAGGTCGGGTGGTCACGCGCTTTCCGCCGGAGCCCAACGGCTATCTCCACATCGGGCACGCGAAGTCCATCTGCCTCAACTTCGGCCTGGCGCAGAAGTTCGACGGGCAGTGCAACCTGCGCTTCGACGACACGAACCCCGAGACCGAGGACGCCGACTACGTCCACGCCATCAAGAAGGACATCCAGTGGCTGGGCTTCGACTGGGGCAAGAACGAGTTCTACGCCTCGGACTACTTCCAGAAGCTGTACGAGCTCGCGGTCCAGATGATCAAGGACGGCAAGGCCTACGTCGACAGCCGCACCACCGAAGAGATTCGCGACACCCGCGGCGACTACTACAAGCCCGGCGTGGAAGCGCCCGATCGCGGCCGCAGCGTGGAAGAGAACCTGGCGCTCTTCGAACAGATGAAGGGCGGCACGCTCCCGGACGGCAGCCACGTGCTCCGGGCCAAGGGCGACATGGCCAGCACCGACGTGAAGATGCGCGATCCGGTCATGTACCGCATTCGTCACGCGCACCATCACCGCACCGGCGACACGTGGTGCATCTATCCCCTCTACGACTGGGCCCACGGCCAGTCGGACTACATCGAGAAGGTGACGCACTCCATCTGCAGCCTGGAGTTCGTGAACCACCGGCCGCTCTACGAGTGGTTCCTGGATCAGATCGGCGCGCCCCCCGGCGATCGCCCGGAGCAGACCGAGTTCGCCAAGCTGAACTTCACGTACACGGTGCTCTCCAAGCGCCGGCTCCTCGAGCTGGTGAAGCTGAAGCACGTCGAAGGCTGGGACGACCCGCGCATGCCCACCCTCTCCGGTCTGCGGCGCCGCGGCGTCACCCCGGAAGCGCTGCGAACGCTGTGCGATCGCGTGGGCGTCTCGACCCGCGACTCGGTGGTCGACATCTCGCTCCTCGAGCACGCCATCCGCGAGGACCTCAACGCCACTTCGCCCCGGGTCATGGCGGTGCTGCGGCCGCTCAAGGTCACGCTGCAGAACTTCCCCGAGAACGAGGTCATCGAGTTCGACGCGCCCTTCGACCCGGAGAAGCCCGAGGGTCCGTCGCGCAAGATCCCCCTTTCGCGTGTACTGTACATCGAGCAGGAAGATTTCATGGAGACCCCTCCGAAGAAGTTCTTCCGGCTCGCGCCCGGCCAGGAAGTGCGCCTTCGCTACGCATGCATCATCAAGTGCATCGAGGTGAAGAAGGCTGCCGACGGGAGCATCGAGGAGCTCGTTTGCGAGTGGGACCCGGCCTCGCGCGGCGGCACGCCGGCCGACGGTCGCAAGATCAAAGGCACCCTGCACTGGGTCTCGGCGACCCACGCCGTGGACGCCACCGTGCGCCTGTACGATCGACTGTTCCTCGCGGAGAACCCGCTCAAGGACAAGGACACCTACCTGGAGCACCTCAACCCGAATTCGGTGGAAGTGCTCTCCGGGTGCAAGCTCGAGCCGAGCCTCGCCGAGGCCAAGGCTGGTCAACGGGTGCAGTTCGAACGCCTCGGCTACTTCTGCGAAGATGCGTCGACCACGGCGGCGGCCCGCGTGTGGAACCGCACCATCACGCTCAAAGACACCTGGGCCAAGGTGGCCGGAAAGGAATGAGCGGAATGCACGCCAACGAAGCGCTGATCAACCGGTTCTACGAGGCCTTTGCCAAGCTCGACGGCGAGGCCATGGCCGCTTGCTACCACCCCGACGCCACCTTCTCGGATCCCGTGTTCCAGGGGCTCAAGGGCAAGGAGTGCGGCGGCATGTGGCGCATGCTCACCGGGCGCGCTGCCGATCTCAAGGTGGTGCACTCCAACGTGAAGGCCGACGACGCCCGCGGCTCGGCGCACTGGGATGCCTGGTACCTGTTCTCCGCCACCGGCAACAAGGTGCACAACGTCATCGACGCCGAGTTCGAGTTCAAAGACGGCCTCATCTTCCGGCACACCGACACCTTCGACCTGTGGCGCTGGGCCGGCATGGCGCTGGGCCTCAAGGGTAAGGTCCTGGGCTGGGCGCCGCCGGTGCAGAACGCCATTCGCAAGCAGGCTCGCAAGGGCCTCGATCTGTTCCTCGCAAAGGAGTCGTGAGGCTCGGGCCCGTGCTCCTGCTCGGGGCGATGGCGTGCGGCCACGAACCGGCCAAGGAAGCCGTTGCCGCGAACGCGGATGCGCCGGTGCGCTTCGTGGGCACCGTCACCGATCTCGACTTCGGGTGCTGGGCCGACCGCGACTGCGCCATCCAGGTGGACGACGTGTGGGTGAAGTTGGCCGGCGGTCCCCAAGCGGCGCAGGCACCGCACGGGCAGCTCGTCGGCATCGCCATGAGCGGCGAGCCGGGCGACGCGCTCAAGGCCAAGGTCGTGGGAAAGCGCGCGGAAGTGTTCGCCGCGCCCGGCGTGGCCTTCGGTGCCGACGGCAAGGTGGGGTACGATCCCAAGCACCTCACGCTCATGGGCAGTCGCGACTACTACGTGCGCCTCGTGACGAAATAAGGGTCACAGATCGCGTGTAACCGCACGATGACCCGGTGCAATGAGGTCCCTCGTGTTGTGGGCTGCGCTTGCCGGCAGCGGATGCGCGTCCGGCGCGCACACCCTTTCCGCCACGCCGCGCGTCGCGCGGAGCGAGCACGTCCGCCCAATGGAGAAGGCGGCCCTATCGGGAACGTGGATCGAGCCGCTGTTCGACCCGGCGGGAAAGCCGGCCGGGATGATCACCATTCCCCTGGGGGCGCGGGAGCCGCGGCCGGTGATCGTGGCCATGCACGCGGCGAGTGGCCGGCCGGATTGGATGTGCGGAACCACCCGCGACATCGCCGGTCCGCGCCCCTTCGTGGTGTGTCCCCACCCGATCGCCGAGGTGACGCGGATGGCGAGCTGGGGCGATGGCCCATCGATGCGGCTGGCCCTGGAGCGCGCGATGGGTAGCGCCATGGCGAAGTATGCCGCCTACATGCGCCTCGACGACATCGTGTACTTCGGTCACTCCCAGAGCGCGATGCATGCAGGTGAAGCGCTCGCCGCGAGCCCGCGGGGGACGGTCTTCCATTCCGTGCTTCTCTACGAGGGTGCGCCGGCATCGACCAGGGAAGCCGCGAACATGCTGAAGGGCGCCGGCGTGTCGCGCGCCCTGGTGGTGAGCGGTCAGGAGGGCTGGGCGTCGGCGCATCGCTCGCTCGCGGTCGAGCTGGCGCGTCTCGGGGTCGAGGCCCGCTACGTCCATGCCGGGGGCGATCACTACTTCGCCGGACCGGCCATTCCATCGTTGCGGGAGAACCTGCGGTGGCTCGTGCGGGGCTCCGGGGCGTGGGAGGCCGCGCGGTGATGGAGCGTCAGGCGAGGAGGTGCTTGGCGATGCGCACGTAGCTTTGGACGGCGCCCTCGAGGTCGGCGATGCGCACGCGCTCGTGATCGGTGTGGGCATCGAGGATGGATCCGGGCCCGACCAGGAGCGCGCGCCCGGTGCTGCCCAGCAGCGGCAGAAGATGCGGCACATCGGAGCCGAAGGCCACCACGCAGCTGGGCTCGCCGGGGAGCTCGGTGAGCACGACCGGTGCAGACTGCATGGTAATTTCCAGGTGCAACGCCGGGGGCACCAGCGCTCTCACGCGCTCGAGCACGCTCTCGGTGGAGACCGAAGGCCGCATGACCACCAGCGCGCGCGCCGAGGGCGCGAGGACGTTGGGTGCGACCCCGCCTTCGAGGACGCCCACGTTCAAGGTGGTCTCGCCGAGGTCGGAAGTGGGCCACGATTCTTCGCGCAAGCGGCCGAGGGCGTCGAGCAAATCGTGAACGGCGGAGTGCCCCGCCGCGGGATATGCGGAGTGCGCGGCGACGCCGTCGGCCCGCAGCTCGAACGCCAGGACGCCCTTCATGGCACGGCAGAGGAGACCCTCGGTGGGCTCGCCGTTGACGAAGGCCGAGACCTGCGGCGCGAAGCCCTGGGCGGCAGCCTTGGCGCCGTCGCTCGTGGTCTCTTCGCCCACCACGAAGAGGAGCGCCACGTCGGCGCCCAGCGGCGAGTGAAGGAGCTCCGCGTGGGCGGCGATCATGGCCGCGGCGATGCCTTTCGCATCGATGACCCCACGGCCGAGGAGATACTCACCCTCCACGCGCGGGGCGAAGAAGGGTGGCACCGTATCGAGATGCGTGGTCATGAGAAGCCGCGGGCGAGCATCTGCGCTGGCCTTGCACAGGATGTTGCAGCGACCGCGGGCCGTGCCCACCGGTTGGTGCGACACGAAGAGCCCCGCGGCGCGCAGCGTCTCGGTCACCAGCTCCACCACCGCCGCCTCCTCTCCGCTCACGGAGGGGACGGAACAGAGCGACTGGGTGAGCGCGAGGACGTTCATGGCTGGCGCATTGTAGTCACATGCGCTCGCGCCCGTCAGGTCAGTGATCGTGATTCGGGTCGAAGTTGGAAACGTTGACGCGGGTCGCGTCCGGAAGAACGAAGCCGGAATCCAGGCCCTGCTGCACCATCCCGCCATCGCGGTCGCCGGCGGAAAGAACCTGCGCGCCGCCATCGGTCGCCATCACGCCCTCGGCGAGGGCCGTGCGCTCGGAGGCGAGCGAGAGCGCGAGACCGACCACACCGCTGGCGACGAGACTGCAAGAAATCAACATACGAACCTTCATGGTGTTCTCCTTTGGTGAGGACCGAGGAGCAACGCGCGTGCCGTGGTGCGCCGAAGACGCGATTTTCCCGCAGTTCTGCGGTCGTGGTGCGTTCCCATCCCGTGGCCGCGCTGCGCTTTCGGGGCGTTATGCGACGCACCAGTTGCCACGCTGCGTCGTGATATCGTAGCGACATGCCCCACGTGCACCTGGACGTCACCGATGATGTGGCGGTCTTGACCCTGGACGACATCGCTAAGAAGAACGCCATGTCGCCGGAGCTCGGCGCCGCGCTCCGCACCACCGTCAAGACGTTGCAGAATACACCCACTGTGCGGGCGGCCGTCCTCACCGGCGCCGGAGACGCGTTCTCCGCCGGCGGAAACCTCGCCATGCTCGAGCAACTGCGCTCGGTGTCGGCAGCGGAGGCCAAGGCCTTCATGCTCGATTTCTACCATCGCTTCCTTTCGATCATCGACCTGCCCATGCCGCTCATCGCCGCGGTGCGCGGGCCGGCCATCGGAGCGGGGCTGGCGGTGGCCGCTGCCTGCGACATCGTGATCGTCGCCGACGACGCCAAGCTCGCCATCAACTTCGCCAAGCTGGGTCTGTATCCGGGCATGGGCAGCACCTTCTTCATCCCCCAGCGGGTGGGTGCAGCGCGCGCCCGTGAGCTCCTGGCGACCGGCCGCCGCTTCACCGGCAAGGAGGCGCTCGCCTACGGGTTCGCGCAAGAGGCGGTGCCGAGCGACCAGGTGCTGCCGCGAGCCATGGCCATGGCCAAGGAGATCGCCGCCTCCGCGCCGCTGGTCACGGGCGCCCTCAAGGCCCACCTCGGGTGGGACAAGGACGCCCTCGCGCGCGCCCTGGAGCGCGAGGCCACCGAGCAGGCTAAGAGCTATGCCTCGTTCGATCTGGGCGAAGGCCTCGCCGCCCTGGAAGAACGACGCACGCCCGTCTTCGAGGGACGCTAGGCCTCGTGCGCCGGTACGTCGCAGCGATTGCGCTCGCGCTCTCCACCAGCGGGTGCATCGCATTTCCCTTCGGCCTTCCCCCGACGACCATGAGCGTGGGCACCGGCGTGCGGGTCACCGAAGGGCAATCGGCCGCGCCTCCGATCTCGTTTCGCGCGGGCGTCAACCCGCTCGGGCTCTCGAAGACGGCGGCGTTCCGCAACTTCGACGCCGGCTTCGGGTATCTGTACCAGGGCAGCCCCGGGCAGAAGGTTCACGGCGCCTATCTCGAGGCGGGACACGTCATCGCTCGCTCGCGCACCGGCGAGCGGAGCGCCAATCGCATCTTCGCCATGGGCCAGCTCCGCATGCTCTACGATCCGACGAGCCCGGTGCTCGGGCGCGGGGCCGCGCTCCGCTTCGTGCTCGAGACGACGAGCTACGCCAGCGCCGCGCTCGCGGAGGTCGATCGCAACGGCGGGGTCTTCGGCTGGGCCGAGGGCGAAGGGGCCATCGGATTCTACGCCGAGGCCGACACCAGTTACGTGGCCAACAAGTACTCCTATGCCTTCACCGGCGGCCTCACGGTACGCCTCCCCTCGGTGGTAGGCATTGCCTTCGCCTGGGCCTGGGCCTTCCTCACCAAGTAGTGCCCGCCGCCGCTCCATGGTAGGTGGAGACGCATGAACGCGCCCAACTCCCCGTCCAAGGCCCAGCGCATCGCCGGCCACGTTCTCTCGAGCCTGGTTGCCCTGCTCCTCACCTTCAGCGCGATCATGAAGCTGACCCAGGGCGCGCAGGTGAAGGAAGGCTTCACCCAGATGGGCCTGCCGGAGTCGCTCATCCTCCCGCTGGGCATCATCGAGATCGCCAGCGCGGTGCTGTCGATCATCCCCAAGACGCGCTTCTGGGGCGTCATCTTGATCACCGGCTACATGGGCGGCGCCATCGTCACCCACCTGCGGCTCGGGCAGCCCCCGGTGATGCAAGTACTGGTCGGCGTCGTGGCCTGGGTCGGTCTCGCGCTCCGCGATACGCGCATTCGTGACCTTGCGCTGAATTCGCCGCAGAAGTAGCTCGCGTCACGCGTAGGCAGCGCGCAGCTCGCGAATGCCGCGGCCGGTCTTCTTGCGCAGGAGCGTGCGCAGGGTCACGCCGTCGCCGTAGCCCACGGCGGCGGCGATCTGCTCGATGGACTCCTTGGTGGTGCGCAGCCGGTGCACCGCCATCTCCACCCGCAGATCGCGCACGTACGAGAGCGGCGTCTTGCCCAGCCCCGCGCGCAACCGCCGCTCCAGGGTCCGTTCGCTGGCCCCCACCGAGCGCGCGGCAGCGGCCAGCGTGAAGTCGGTGAGGTGCCGCCGCGCCCACTGCTCGAAGCGCTCCACCAGCGGGTCCGCGTGCGCCAGGTGATCGGGCATCGCGTACGTGGCCTGCGAGGGCCGCGCGTCGAAGAGCAGATGCCGCGCGGTGGCCTGCGCCAGCGATGGGCTGCGCTGCCGCACCAGCCATAGCGCGAGGTCCACGTGGGCCAGGGCCGCTCCGGCGGTGATCACGCGCGACGACGCGACCACCATGCGCGACTCGTCGAGTGTCACCGCGGGAAAACGCTCGCGGAACATGGGCGCCAGCCACCAGGTGGTGGTGGCCGTCCCGCCGTCGAGGATGCCCGAGGCTGCGAGCACGAAGGTCGCCGTGCACGCCCCTGCGATGCGGGCGCCCGCGGTCGACCACGACCGAACCAGCGCACGCGCGTCGTCCACGTCCGGTCGAGCGAGGGCCACCGATATGCTCTCCGGCGTCTTGGCGCCGAGCGCGGGAACGATCACCACGTCCGGCCGCGGACCACGTTCGCCGACGCGCCCCACCGGCACGCGCAGCCCATGGTGCGTGTGCACGCGGCTGCGGAGGCCGAGAACGGTGACCTCGAAGGGGGGGCTCTTGCGGCTCCCCTCGGCAAGGCTGTTGGCGGTCTCCAGGGTGTCGAGCACCACCGAGAGCCCGCTGTCGAAGACCCCGTCGAGGACCAGCACCGAGATGCGCATGCGGAGAATCTACCATCCGAGGCGATGTCGAACACGACACCAATGGTACCGATTCCGTCAGTGGCGCGATCGCTACTATCGTTGTCGGTTCCGCCACTGACCAGCGCCCGCGGCCAGCGCTAGGTTGGAGCATCTCGACGGCCACGATGGCCGACGATCATCTCGGAGGTGCTCTCATGGTGAAGGTCGCATTGCTCGCTCGTCTCGTCGCCAAGCCCGGCAAAGAAGAAGAGGTCGCCGCGTTCCTGGCCGGCGCGTTGCCGCTGGCCCAGGCCGAGGCCGAAACCACCGTGTGGTTCGCGCTCCGCTTCGGCAACGGCGAATTCGGCATCTTCGACGCGTTCCCCGGCGAGGCCGGCCGCAAGGCTCACCTCGACGGCCCCATCGCTGCGGCGCTCATGGCCAAGGCCGGCGAGCTGCTCGCCAAGCCGCCGGTCATCGAGCAGGTGGATCTCCTCGCCGCAAAGCTCTGAGGACGCGCCACTATCTCGAAGCAGGCAAGAGTCGCCCCGAGCGAAGCGAGGGCCCCCCTCGCCCCTTCGCTGCAACCCGAGAGGCGAGACGCTCAGGCTTCGGTGACGTCGGCCATGAGCATGGGCGCGGTGTGGAGCATGGTGATCTCCGGGTTCGCGGGCCCGGTCTGCCGCGCCATTTCCAGCGCCTCGGCGAAGGTGCGGGCGGTCTCGTAGCCCAGCAGCTTGGGAATGTACTCGTTGTCGGCGCCGACCACGATGACGCGCCCCAGGTGCTGGCGACCGGGCTCGCCCCAGTACCACATGTAGAACGGGTGCGCCGGGTGGTAGGCGTTGCCGGTGCGGTACGCCTGGATGTGCGCCGGGTTGGCGGCGAACTTCTTTTCGTAGCGCTTGTGGAGCTCCACTGCGTCGCGGGTCTCCGGCAGCAGGTTGTGCACGAATTCGATGTAAGATGCATGTTGCACCTGATCGAACTTGTCGGTGCAGGGGTGGAAGATGATCATCGTCCCCCCCTTTCGCACCACCGGCATGCCTCGGTAGAGGTTGAAGATATAGCCCTGCGCCATGACCTGCACCAGGAGCGGGTTCAGGAAGGCGTTGACGTTGTAGGGGCTGATGAACGGGATGCCGGTGACCAGGATGTCGCACTGGCCGCGCACCGGCGTGAGGTACTGCTCGAAGCCGCGCTCGATGGTCTTGGGGTGCACCGCCTCGGTGGCTCCGGCGAACACGCCGGTGACCTCGTAGGGAGCGGGCACGCGCTCGAAGATGGCCTGACGCGCGGCCTGGGGCGTCTTCTTCAGGGTGAAGATGAGGGCCTTGGCGGCGGCGCGCTCGGCCGGCGACCAGTCGTCCTCGTTCTTGGCGAGGAACTCCAGCGGCTTGTCGAACATGCGATTGTTCACCGTGGTCTCGATGGTGAACACGTCGAGCTTCTCGTGGACGATCTTCCCCTGGCGGGCGAACGCGGTGGCGAGCTCGCTTTTGGCCGGGTCCATGTAGCTCCAGCACTTGCGGAGCACGTACGGGTTGTGGTGCGCCTGCAGGCTGCGGTAGCCGGAGAGCCCCACCGCGACCGACTTGTTGCCGCCGTTCATGGGCACGAAGTTCAGGTTCACGTAGATGAGGAGATCGCTCTCGGCGGCCTTCTTGTTGATCTCCACCACTTCGCCCTGATCGGTCACGCCGATCTCTTTGAGGCCCTTCGGGTCCTCGGCGTCGTGGTTGTAGAGGCGCTTCGGGTAGTAGCGATCGAAGATGCGATCGCCCACCATGCGCTTGATCTCGTCCGCCGTCATGCGGCGGTGGAACGCGGTGGCGATGATCATCTCGATGTCCTCGACGCCGTGGTCTTTGAGGAGCTCGAGGACGATGGTGAGCACCCGCTCGCGCACGTCCGGACGCTTCATGGGCGGCAGCGGCATCGAGATGTCGTCGATGGCGATGACCACCTTCATGCCGGGCCGGAGCTTGGCGTAGAGCGGAGGCGAGCCGTCCGGGTGATTGAGCGCGTAGCGGATGGCCGCGTCCACGTCCTTCAGGCCGGCCAGCGGCGGCTTCGGGTACACCACGCGGGTGCCGATGGGCAGGTCCACTTCGACCAGCTGATCGCCGGAGAAGGCGATGCGGGGGGCGCTCTTGCGATCGATGGTGACGACTTGCGGGTGGCTCATGACACTTTCTTCAACGTGAGGACCGGCCACCCGTAGGTGCGGGCGAGCCGTTCGAGCTTACCGTCGGGATTGACGGCAGCAGGGTGACCGACCACCGAGAGCATCGGGACGTCGGAGTAGCTGTCGGAGTAGGCGTAGCACTCGTTGAGGTCGTGGCCGTTCTTGGAGGCGTGCTCGCGGATGAGGCGCGCCTTCTCGGGGCCGGCCACCACCGGCCGCAGCAGGCGACCGGTCGCGAAGCCGTCCTTGATTTCCAGGCGGTTGGCGATGACGCAGTCGGCGCCCAGGTAGTCGGCCAGCCGATGCATCAAGAAATCGAGAGCGCCGGAGACGATGACCACCTCGTGGCCCTCCGACTTGCAGCGCGCGACCAGCTCACGGGCCGCCGGGTAGATGGCCTTCTTGAGCACCGAGTCGAAGGCGTCGTCGGCGAGCAGCATGAGCCGGTCGTGGCTCATGCCCTCGTAGGCCTGGAACAGCTGCTCGTTGAAGATGCGCCGGTCCTGGATCTCGGCCAGCGCCAGCTCGGGCGCGCGCAAGGCGGTCTTGGCCAGCTTGACGAGGCTCTTGAACGGGGTCCGCTGGTTCAGGATGTAATAGAGCGTCGGGTGCACGAGGTTCGTGCGCACGAGGGTCCCGTCGACGTCGAAATAGCTAGCCGGCACGGGCCCATGGAGAACTCTGCCGCGCGCCTCTTGTCAACAGAAAGCGGGCATTTCACGCAAAATTGGCGAGGTTCGTGAGCGCGACGCCGCGGCGGTGCGAATGCTCGTTCGCGGTCCGCCCTCGTCACTCAGGCGCGGTACTTCACTTCGAACTGACAGCAGCGCGCGCCGTGGAGACGGCACTTGAGCTCGCGGGTGGAGATGACGTGCGCGCCACAGAGCGCGACGATCTCTTCGGACCACCCCAGGATGGTCATGCAGTGCACGCGGTGCGGGGTTGCGAAGTCGTCGACCGAGAAGCACAGACCGCCGGGGATGGGCTCGCTGCGCGCGGTGCCGGAGTCGTAGTTGGCGGACCACACCGCGGCGGCCTTGCCCATGATGAAGTCGACGCTGCCGAGCTTGTAGAAGATGCGGTGGTGCAGCGGCATGTTCACCCGCGCCGCGTAGCGGGCCAGCGGGCGCACCAGACCGAGATCGCCGCGGCCGCACACGCGGTCGATGGCCTCGATGAGCGCCATCACCGAATCGAAGGGCACCCAGAGCGACGAGACCACCGCGCCGCGAACCACCTGAGCGTGCTCCGGCGAGAGCGAGGCGATCACCTGATCGCGCACCTGCTGTCCGTGATTCTTCGTCACCCAGTCGAGGCGCGCGAGGATGGTGGAGCCCCGCATCTTCGGAGGGCGATACGGAATGGACGCGGCGCTCACGGAGGGGAGAACGGCAGATCGCGCGCCGACTCGAGACAAAAACGCCGATGGCGCCTGCCCGCGAAGATCGCGGAGAGGCGCCAGGGCATGCTGTCGGGGGACCCGAGCAACTGGGTCGGGGAGCCCGAGCAACGAGCTCGAGCTCACCCGGGCGTTCGGCTCACTTGCCGGCGCGGCCGTTCTGGCGACGGCGCCGAGAGAGCGCGAGCGCCACACCGAGGACGCCACCCAGCGGGAGGAGGTCGGTGCCGCTGGTGGACTTGCCCATCGAGCAGCCGCTGCTGCTGCTGCCGTAGGACGAGCCCGAGGAGGAGGAAGCGCCGCCACCACCGGCTGCGGCGGAACCGCGGTCGTAGGGCATTTCCTGGACGGCGACCTTGAAGGTCGAGGAGGTCGACGTGTGCGACACGTCGTCGGTGGCGGTGCAGGTGACCGGGGTCTGACCCAGCGGGAACGTGCTACCGGAGACGGGGGAGCAGGCAACCTCGATGGCGTTGCCGTCCTTGTCGGTGGCGCTGGCTTCGAAGTCGACCTTCGCCCCCTGGAGGCTCTTCGAGAACGCTACGAGGTCGGTGGGAACCTTCACCGTCGCGAAGCTCTGGAGGTGGACGATGACGTTGAACATGATGCTCGTCACGTTGCCTGCGGAGTCCTGCGCTGCACACGTCACCGGCGTGGTGCCGATGGGGAACATGCTGCCGGAGGTGTGGTCGCAGGTGGTGGGGAGCGGGCCGTCCTGGGCGTCGTCCGCCATGAAGGGTTGCCAGCTCACGATGGCGCCCTTGGCCGGGCCGTAGGCCTCGATGTCACGGGCGGTGATGAGGAAGGAGGGAGCCTTGCCGTCGAACCGCACGTCGATCTGCCGGGAGGCAGCGCTGACCACGCCGCCGACCGCGCTCTTGACGGTGATCATGTTGTGGCCGCTCTCCAGCACCAAAGGCAGCGCATAGGTGCCGTCCTGGGAGGCCGTGGAGGTGGCGAGCACCGTACCGCCGGAGAGCGCCGTCACCGTGGCACCCGCGACGGTCGAACCCCGAAGCGTGATGTCCTTGGTGGTCTGCGTGCTGGCCTGCGGCACCGGGTAGGTGATGCTGGGCGCAGCGGGCGCTTGGTTGTAGTGCACGTTGGTGAGCGCGCTGGTCTGACCGTTGACGGTCTGCGAGATATCGAGCGAGTTCGGCCCCGGAGGCAGGCTGACACTCACCGAGTACTTGCCGTCGCTGCCGGCGGTGGTGGTGGCGAGGACGCCGCTCGAGTTGCGCACCGTGATGGTGGCGCCCGGGCTGGCGGTGCCCTTGATCTCCGTCACCATGTCGCTCGACGTGGTGCCGGGCTCGGGTCCGGTGATGACCGGCGCAGTGGGCTGCACCGAGACGTTCACCGCGGCGGGGGCGCTGGGGCCGGTGCCGTTGCTCTCGACGACCTCGAGCTTGTAGGCGCCGGGGCTGAGCGCGATGGGCGCCGTCCACTTGCCTTCCGAGTCGATGGTGGCCGAACCCACGAGCACGCCGTTGGCGACGACGCTGATGGTGTCGCCGGGAGTGCCGGTGCCGTGCAGCGTGAAGCCACCGTCGGCGCTGGAAGCGCCATCGGGGACGCCCACCGAAGCGGGGGCCGGCGGCGGAGCGGGCGCGATGTCGAGATCCTTCGTCGCGGTCGACGGGTTCAGCACGACGCTACCGGTCTTGCCCTGGTACGCCGCGTGAATCACGTGGTGACCGAGGGAGAGATCGGGGATGGTCCAGGAGCGCGAGAAGGTGCCGCTGGCGGCGTCGTAGGTGGCCGACCCGATGGAGAACCCGTCGATGTCGAACACGATGGTGCCCTCTTGCACCTGCGCGTGCGCGTAGTCCTCGACCTTGGCCGCGAGTTGCATCGTGGAACCGATGGCCCCGTGGTCCGGCGCGCCGAAGAACGACGTCGACGTACCGCTGTAGACCGCCGAGGGCGTGCTGCCCACCGCGAGCGTGTAGACGGCGCTGGTCTGCGTGGAGGCGCCGCCGGCGTCCGCGAAGGAGACCGTCGCCGTGAACGGATACGAGGTGCTGGCCGGGAGGCCGGGCGGCAGCTCGATGGAGATGGAGAACGTTCCGCTGGCGTCGCCCGAGAGCTCGAGGCTCGCCGGCGTGACCTTCACCACGGCACCGGGGGGCGCACCGCTGATGCTCACCGTCGCGGTGCGCGGATCGCTCGCCGTGTTGGTGACGCTGAGGGTGGAGGTGAAGCTCTCCTTCACCGGGGCGGCGGGAGCGCCGTCGCCGGTGAGCGGCTCGAACTGCGCGGAGCCGCGCGGGTTGGAAGCGCAGGCGACCGCGAGGAGGGCCCAGCTGGTGGCCACCGCGCTGTCGTGACCGGGGAGGTCCCAGTGGCCGTCGCTCGCCTGCTGCGAGGCGAGCCAGTCGAGACCGGCGCCGGCAGCGTTGCCGCGCGGACGAATACCCAGGCGGCAGAGCGCGTACAGCGCCTCACCCGAGGTGAGGGCGTTGACCGTGTGGAGCTGATCGTCCGGCGATGCGGGGTCGGCCCATCCAGAACCGGTCGTCTGACGCGCCAGGAGCTGGGCGCCGATGGACTGGGCGTTGGCCGAGGTGGTTCGCCCCGACTCCGCCATGGCCAGGGCGGTGAGCGCCAGGTGCTGGACGGAGGTGGTCGAGAGGTCGCGCATGGTGCTGCCCTCGAGCGCGTCGGTGAACGACACCTGCTGGGCGGAGAGCAGCGAGACGTTGGCGGCCGACAGCGAGGTGTCGAGGTCGAGGAGCACGCGCGTGGCGAACACGCTCTCGGTGGTGGGCAAGTACCAGTCGAACATCTGCGGCGCCTCGGGCGCCCAGTCGTTCAAGATGTAGTTGCGGGTTTGGCCGGCGAAGGGGCCGCCGTCCTGCGGGAAGGTCATCTGCGAGGCCAGCGGCACGAGCCACAGGAGGCCGGAGCGGACGCTGGGGAGCACGTTCACGGCGCCGCCCGCGCGCGCGTAGCCCGCGACGGCCCAGAGCGAGATGGCGCTCATGGACTTGGGCGACCCCCCGAAGAAGTCCCAACGTCCGTCGCCCTGCTGGTTGCTCAGCACCAGGTTGGCGATGTAGCCGCTCCCGTCCGCGGCTGAAGAGTTCAGCGTCACGCCCGGCAGGAGCTGCGCAGCGGTACTGGTGGCGATGAGCACGTCCGGCTGACGGTGACAGGAGAGGCAACCGTTGTTCTGCGTGAAGTGCACCGCGTCGGGCACGAGGAAGTCCATGGCCTTCTGGGCCTTGGCGATCCCTTCGGCGCTGGTGAGGGCGCCCTTTGCGGTGCCCAGTTTTTGCGCCTGCGGCTTGCCGTCGGATCGCGGGGTCGCGCATGCGGCCGCGGCGATGGACGCCAGACCGGCGAAAGCGAGACAATAGTTCTTGTACTTGAGTGCGGCCGACGGCCACCTCAGTGCGCGTTTGTTCATTCGATAACCCTCCGTCGTCAGCAAAACGGCCGGCAGGGCCCTGGCCTTGAGCGCAAGCGGCGGATTTTTGACGGCTTTCGGGCGCACCCTTTGCG
>JABFRG010000728.1 GCA_013141295.1 Polyangiaceae bacterium | reverse complement strand
AGACCGTCATGCTCTTCCGGACGGCCATTCTCTCGGGCCGTTTCGACGGCCTTCACCAGGAACTCCACGCAACCTATACGGCCTCGTTCGCCGCATGATCATGCCGCCGCTGGATATGCACCCATCGACAGGGGAGTGACTCTCTTGCGACGGAGTGGAGCCGAGGGAGATCGATCACTCACCCTCTTGAGGCGCGGCTCCGGCGGCGGCCGAGGGCCAGCGGGGCGCAGTCGAAGCCATGCGGTCGTTGACGACGTACAGGCTCAGTCGCGCCCGTTCCTGGCGGTGCGCCACGCGCACCTGTTCGAGGTCCGGGGGAGGCTTGCGAATCATGTCGTCGATCGCCACATGTGTTCAGAGCGTCGGAATGGCTCCGCACCCTATACGAGATGCGGAGCCCGGCCGCCAGAGACGTGCCCCGCTGCGGCAAAATTTGGCTCCGTCCGCCCACATCGTGATCGAACCCGGGAGCCACGCCCATCACTCGGTCAGGACGGTGTGAGCCGTCGACCGCGAGCACCCACCTTCGAGGAGCGGCTAGATGTCCACAGGCAGGGATCCGAAGAGAATGGCCGCCTCCAGTCGGACCCGGGTGCACGAACGCGGCGCCATTCTGCTGGAATACGCGTTCCTCCTTACGGCGGTGGGCATTCCGGTGGCGGTGGGCATCTTCGCCGGCGGGATGCAGATGTTGAAGAACTACCACGATGCTCGTGACGCCATCCTCGACTCGTCTACCCCGTGAGGTCTGCGGTGGCAAAGTCTACGATTGTCGGGAACCAGCGGGGAGCGGTGCTTGCAGAGTTCGTCGTCGCGCTCGTTCCGCTGCTCACTACATTCTTCTGCCTTGTGCAGCTCGGCAAGCTCTACGCGGCCAACCTTGCGCTCAAGCACGCCGCGATGTGCGCCGCCCGCGCTGCGACGGTCATCGCAAAGCCGCCAACCATGAACCCCGGGGCAACCGGCGACCCCAACGAAATCGAGCTAGCCGCTTACGCGGCGTTGGGCAACTTCTACACGAACGGTGGTTTTCACGACGTGACCGTAAAGGTGACCCTCCCCTCGGGAGACCCACACGGGGTCGTGACTGTGGACGTGACCGCGACCTACGACTGTGACGTCCCCCTGGGCGGGCGCATCACGTGCTTCGCGGGCGGTGGCACGAAGACCAAGACCGAGAGCGCGAGCCTCCCTCTGCAAGGCGCGCAATACGCGGAGGAAAAGCAATGAGCGCCGCGCTGCGCAACCTGGATGTGGACCCAAAGCGCCACCTCGGAGCATCCGTCGTGGGCGACTCTCGAGGCTCCGTGATGTTTTCCGGCGTCTTCATGGCGCTGTTCCTCGTCGGCGCCCTGTGGTTCTTGATCGGCATCGGAGATGCCATCGTGTACCGCCAGACAGCGCAAGAAGCGTCGGATTCGGCGGTGTTCTCGGCGGCGGCACTGCACGCGAAGGGAATGAACATCATCTCCTTCCTCAATTGTCTCATGCTGGCGATTGTGTTCATCTACCTGCTCCTGGCGGTCGTAGTCGACGTAATTCTCTTCGTGACGGGCCTAGCGATGCCTGGGATCGTCACCATCTGGGCCGTCCCCGAACTGGTGAGTGCCGCGAAGCAAGTCGACAACGTAGCAAAGACCTACAAGCAGGGCATGGCCACGGCACTTCCGACGTTTGCCGCCGTTCAGACGGCCGTGGCCTACCTGGCTCCCTGGGGCGGATCACTAGCTGCTGGGTCGGTGTCGAAGCGCTATGGGTTCTTCACGATCGCGGTCGGGCCCTCGAATATTCCTGGCAGCGACGCGTCGGTGCGAAAGCTCCTCGGCAAGGTCAGTGGCGGTGCGGTCGACAAGGTGCTCCCTCGAGACAGCGGCCGCTTGGCTGCGTTCGACGCCGCGACCAAGAAGCTGGGGCTTCCAGTACGCACTCGCAAGATGAACTTTCTCTGTGAGGTGGCCGTGGGCTTCGTGATGGACAAGCTATTTCAGCTCGTCAAGAACGTCCCGTTGGCAGGGTGGTTTTTTGGGCAAATTCGCCAGTTTCTATCCGGCATTCTCAGCACGTCCATCTCCGAGGTCCACTGTCGCGAGGCGGGCTCCAACACCACACTCGACTCGAAGGACTTGTACGACAAGAAGCCCCCGGGCGGCTTCTTTTCCCAGGCCATCAAGAGACTCATCGCCGCAGCAACGTCTGCGGTGGGGTCACTCGCTGGGTACACGTTCAGCGTATACCAGGCGGAAAAGTGGTGGAACGACGACTATGGCGGTCCGAAGGCTCTCTACTCCACCGGAGTACGAAACGGGTCCGAATGGAATCAGATTTGGGGTTGGACGCCGACCAACTACGGCGACGCCCAGGATGGTAAGGTGCGCGTGGCTACCTACCATGCGGGGTCGTTCAAGGGCGCCACGAAGTCTTCAGGCCTCGTCGGCAACCACTACCTGTACACTGCACAGTCTGAATTCTACTACGACTGCAAGGACGCTTGGGACACCGCCGCATGCAACGGGGACGACGCCGCGTTGTACGACTACACCATGTACAGCATGCGTTGGCGAGCGCGAATCGTTCGGTACCGCGGGTTCGGCCTCACCACGTTCGCGTCGCTCTTCGGAGATTTCGTGGGCGAATTCCTTACGACCAACGAAATGTCGAACTGGTACAAGGACAAACTCGGGATTTCCAAGGCGGGCGAGCTTCTGCCAAAGGGCCCCATTCGCGACATCCTCGTCAACCGCGGGCGCAACAACCAGGAAGATCTCTTTACCAAGGGCGTCAAGAAGATCGTCAATGCGGGCAAGGGAGCCGTCAAGCCCCCGCGAGCCGGAACCCAGGCGCTGCACTAGGGGAACCGCCATGTTCACGAGGTACAGAGCCTTGTCCGGCGGTAGGTCGCTACGCCGAAGAGCGTGTGGGGGTGCAGTGCTGCTCGAGGCAGCGATCGTGATTCCCGTCCTCATTCTCTTCTTCGGCTTTTTTCTGTTCGTCAAGAAGGCCTACGACTCCCGACTCGAAATGCAGGCGACATCCCGTAGTGCGGTGGCGTACCACGCCGCACACAGTTGCCGCGGCAGCGGTCCCACGGTGGCACCTTCCGGCACCGTTCCCGGCGCAACGAGCTGTATGGGGTCGGGGGGCGGCACGTCGGCCTCCACGAGCACCGGTGTGCTGACGACGAGCCAGGAGCAGTCGTCCACGGTGGCGGCGGGCGGGCTCAGTCGCGAGGTGAAGGCGGGGTCGTGGATGATTTGCGACGAGGCTCCGCAGGACGGGGGAATAGCGGGGTGGATTCGCTACGCAGGCGGCATGATCTCGAGCCCCTTTGGCGCCGCAAGGCCGTGGGATTCCAATGGGTGCGCACCATGATGGCCGCGATTGCTCTGCTCGCTTGGTTCAAAGCGAAGCGTGACGGGCACAGATCCGGATTCGCAAGCCGCATGCGCGGTGCTGCGCGGCTCTCGGCCTACTGCGCTTTCGTCAGCATCGGTTGTGGGGCGATCGGACTTCACTCCGCGAAGGCCGAGGCCGGCGAGCAGCTGCAGGCGTTCGGTCGCGAGATGGACCGCATCTCGGACATCTTCGGAGAGAACACCCACATGCGCATCAACGGCCAGGACCTGTACCTGGCCAACGGTTCGAGCAGGGAGTCGATGGACGCGACCCTCGACCGCTTCGAGAAGTACTGCAAGGCCAGCGAGAGCGTCTTCAAGAATCTCCCGAAGCAGCTCAACGTCGCCGAGGACGCCAAGGAAGAGCGGGCGCGCTTCGCCGACATCGACCTCAGCACCCACCGCAAGGTCGACGGCGACCTCGGCTCGGTGATGTGCATCGTTCGTGGCACCAACACCGGCAACGGTCTCCTCGACTCGCTCAAGAAGTTCGGCACAACGCAAGATCTCGGCGCCCTCGGCAAGATGCGCTACGCGCAGGCCCGCAAGCAGCCGGACGGCTCGCTTCACGTGATGATGCTGTGGACCGAGGACTCGCTCAAGTTGAGCGAGCTCATGCCGCCCGACGGTGTGGAGGGCAAGGGTCACGACGGCAGTCTCGCCCCGCGCCCGCCGGCATCCCGTCGCATCATGTCCGTCGACCTCGTCGATTCGTCGCACGCGGCCTACGTCTACGAGTCCACGAACAGCCCCAACGACACCATTCGCTTCTACGATGAGCGCATGGCAGCAGAGCACTACAACGTCGTGGACGATCCTTCCGCGGCCAGCCGGCCCAAGACCGAGCTCACGGGCGAGTACCGCATGTACGAGCGCGACGGCATCACGGTGTTCGTGGTGGCGCAGACGAACGACAACCACAAGACCTCGGTCGGTCTGGTCGAGTCGGGCATTTCCGAGAGCTTCGCCGCCAACACTCGCATGAACCGGAGCAAGTGATGCAGTGGATCCAAGTTGCGGCGTCTGCCGCGTTCACGGCCCTCGTCGGTCTGGCCACTAGCTCGGCAGCACCACCTCCGACTCCGAAGCAACAAGGCAGCGTACAGGGCAAGAGCGACGACGACGTGCCTCGGTGCGCCAAGGCCTGGGACCGATGTATGCGTCCTTGTTTCAGCCGGATGAGCTACTGCTACGGGCATTGCATCAAGGCCGGCAACGGCAAGGGCGCCATTCACGACTGCATCGTTGGATGCGACAAGGCAAGGTCCAAGTGCGAAAGGGACGAAAAGTGCGTCCCCTGCTGACCGGCCCCGCCCAGCGGCTGCTGCTCCGCGCCAGGCGCTCGACGGTGGCCGTGCTCGTCGCCCTCGTGGGTTGCGGAACGGACGCGACGGTCGACGTCGAACGCCCCCCTACATCCTCACCGCCGGAAGCGCCTAGCTCCCCGACCCCGACGCCTGGCCCCGCACCACTCTCCGCTCTGGGCGTGTGGAGGGTCAGCGGGAGGGACGACCGCGGTTCGTTCACAGGCCTGGTCGAGCTTCGGAAGGGCGACGATGGATCGGTGCGGTTTGCACGCACCGTAGCCTACGACGCGGTTTCTGTGGAGGACGGGCGGGCCCTCCATCTCGCCTGGACGGGCTCCGTCGCGCGCCTGGGAGCCGATGGTGCTGCTCTTTCCGCGAGCCTGGACCCTCGCGGGTTCGTGAAGGAGCGGGGAGGCACCACGCGTTCTCTCGGCACGCCTCCGGTCGCCGTTGCGGCAGTCGTGGTCCGAACCGAGCAGAATACTCGTGCCACCTGGACCGTGGGAGGCGCCGCGGCGTTCGAAGAGATCTGGAGCGACCGCGTCGAGAGTGCCGCGACGCCGATCTTCGTTGTCGAGCGCACCATCGGGGCAGCACACGCCCCTCCCTCGGCCGCGGAGAAGGCCGCGGCCTTCGCGGCCTTCGCGTCGTACCAGGCGCTCCCGTCGGTGGCTCCTTACGCAACGCGGCCCGAGTTCACTGCCGCGGTCTTCGGCCACGTGTACGACCGAACGGACTTCGACTTCTACCGGGCCCACCCCCGAGCGCTGCGGGTCGTCAACAAGCCCGTAGACGGGATCAGCCTGCAGGAGGCGCGCGTTCGTGGCGACGCATTCGGGGCAACCCTCGAGGCCAAGGCCAAGGCCTTCGACCGGGAAATGGAGGCGGATTTTCTCGAGCCGGGTGTGTGGTTCTCGCCCCACAGTCGTCTGGATGACGGCACCATCGAGGCCAGTGGCGACGGTGCACTATGGACGGGCACTTACATCGCTAGCCAGATCTATCGCTTCGAGGTCACGGGCGCCCCCCAAGCAAAGATCAACGCGAAGCGCAGCCTCGACTCCCTGGTCAAGCTCCAGGAAATTACGGGTGACTGGACCCGTTTCGCGCGAACGCTCCGCAAGTCGAAGGCTGGAGTTCCCGCTTCCGGCATCTGGCATGCGGGAACCGGTGCCTTCGCAGGCCTCGACTGGCTCGAAGGTGGAAACAACGACATGATCAAGGGACTCTTCCTCGGCTACGCGCTGGGATTTCCCTTTTTCTGTGAAGGCGCCGACAAAGCGGACCACGCCGACCTCTGCGCCCGGCTGCGAATCGCCGTCGACCGACTGATCGATACGAACGTAGCAGGCAGCGGAGGGAACGCCCTCGAGGCCAACTGGCTGGCCGCCACCATCAACGGCAACCTGACGCGTCGGCTGGCTGCGGAACAGCAGTGGATACAGCGACGCCTCGAGCTTCAAGCCTACGCGGTAGAGTACAGGCAGGGTATCGCCGACTGGAGCGGCACCCACCTAACCTTCGTGGGTTCTCTTGTAGACATCCTGTTGTCGAGCCGGATGGATCTCGGGGGCACGTCCAAACAGAGCGTTGGCGACTTTATCGACCGTAGCCAGGAGAACTTGAAGGACCAGCGTCTCGTGGTGTGGACCTTCCTGCGCGAGCGATTCGGGAAGACGAGGCCGGCGGCCCAGTGGATCGAGGACGGGAAGTGGCGTCTTCGAGAGATGCCCTTCCCGAAGCCAAGTATCATTATTGACCATCGGGTCGATCCGTCCTTCTGCATGGCTCCGTACCCGTCACTTCCCTGGAAGAACGACTGGACCACCAGTGACCGCAGTCAGGCTCTCGTGAGCTATCCGTTGTTCGAAGGCGAGACGAACGACATGGTATGGAAGAACGGTATAATGGGCTACCGATTCGACTCTAGGGGCCGGCGTCATCCCGGAACGGACTACCTTCACCTATACTGGTTCGGCCGTAGGCACGGCATACTCGTACCCGGCGAGTAGCGCGCACACTGTCGAGGGGACCGGTGCCCCGAGTGCCCCGAATGGGAGTGCAGGGTGCAGAGGCGGTGTGGCCATCCCCAACGGCGGTGATGCGTCAACGAACGTCGTCACGCTTCAGCTTGGTCTCGGGCCCCTAAGTTGGCTGGCACGGCGTGAACGGCAGCGTTCCCGAGTGGCAGTTCGGTCGGTTCTGGCGTATGCTCGTTTATGATGACGGGGTTCTGCCGCGCGCCGACCATTCTGACCGCGTCGCTGCTCCTTTCCATGTGGCCATCGTGCGTCGAGCCGACGAGCCTCACCGTGGAAGTCTTCAGCGACGTGGATTGTTCAACCCGACCACGCGTGCTCGTCGTCGGAGGTCCGGCGCTCAGCGACGTCCCTACCCGCGCGCCGAGCACGACCTCCAGCCACTGCGACGCCACCGGACGCGTCGGGCGGGTCGTCGTCCTTCCAAGCGACGGAGACGTGGTGGCCTTGGCGGTCGTCACACGGCTCGACGGCGAGCCTCCCGACCAGTGCGCATCGAGCGCGCCGCCCAAGGGGTGTATCGTCGCCCGGCGTCAGCTACGCTTTGTGGAGCACCGGGCTCTCCAGATGCGTGTCGACCTGCGCGTCTCGTGCGCCGATGTCGTCTGTCCACAGGACCAGACTTGCGTGACGGGGCTCTGCGTCTCCGCGGCGACGGACTGCCAGGGCGACTGCACAGAGTCGAGCCTCCTTCCCAAGGGCCCGCTCGGCACCGGTCTGCCACGTTGGCTTCCGGTGGCTTCGATGCCGACAGCCCGGTCGGAGCCAGGCGTCGCTCTGGCGAGCGACGGGCGAATCTACGTTGCCGGTGGGCGCATCACCAACTCGACATGGAGTGCTGCAAACGAGGCCTACGATGCGGCGACCGATCGCTGGTCGACCGCGACTCCCCTGCCCGTCGCGAGCCACGCGATGGCCGCCGCGGCCGGCCGAGACGGCCGCATCTTTCTGTTTGGGGGCACCCCCCAAACTCGGAGTGCTCAGGTCTTCGACCCCACGCTTCAGAGGTGGACCCCGCTTCCCAACATGCCCACCGCACGGAGCTTCGTGCGGGCGGCACTCGCTAGAGACGGCAGGCTCTACGTGATCGGCGGAGACAACCTGCAGGGAACCCCCAACCTCAAGGCCGTCGAGGCCTTCGACCCGGCGACGGCGGCGTGGCAGGCGCGCGCGAGCTTGCCGACCGGACGGGGAAACCTCGCCGTGACGACCGGCCCGGACGGGCACATCTATGCGTTTGGAGGTGATGCTATCAACTCGGGCCCAGGGCCCACCTTCGACGTGAGCGAAGTGTACGACGCCGCTACCGACAGCTGGCGGGCGATCGCACGCCTCCCGACAGCCAGGAGCGGGCTCTACTCGGCACTCGGTCCGGACGACCGCATCTACGTGAACTTCGGGAACGCCGTTCGCGCGTACACCGCGAGCCGGGACGCTTGGGAGGATGTGGCACGACCCCAGTCCGAGCATGGGGCCGGCCCGCTGGTCCAAGGCCCCGATGGGCGCATCTACATCATCGGCGGCCAGACCGCGGGATCCCCCACTGCGGTGGTAGAGGCCTATGGGCCGGTCATCGGCGTGACTCCGGCCGGCGGCTCGAGCGGCCCGATGGTTCAGGTGACCGGATCCAACTTCGCCCCGTATGCCCGTGTATCCATCACGCTGGACGGGATATCGGGAGCCGTGCTCGGAGCCGGCGCGACGGACGCCTACGGAACCTTGCCCCCTCTCGCACTGCCCGTCCCCGCCGGGGTCGTGCCGGGGCCCCACGCAGTCGTCGCGGTCGACGATCGAAGCCAGTTTCCGGTTCGACGCAACGTGGTGCTCCCCCCATGATGGTCCCATTCGCCCCTGCGCCGAGCCGAGCCATCGGCAGGTACGTCCTCCATGGCGAGGTGGCCTCGGGCGGGATGGCAACGGTACACCTCGGGCGCCTCGTCGGCCCCTCCGGGTTCTCACGCACGCTCGCCATCAAGCGGCTCCACAGCGAGCACGCAAAGGACCCTGATTTCGTCGCGATGTTCCTCGACGAAGCCCGGCTCGCCGCCCGCATCCAGCATCCGAACGTGGTGCAGACACTCGACGTGTTCGCCGAAGGCAACGAGGTCTTCCTGGTGATGGAGTACGTGCGCGGCGTCACCCTCGCGCAGCTCCTCAAGCGCGAGATGGCTCGCAAGGGCAGCATGCCAATTCCCGTCGCCGTCGCTCTCCTTCACGACGTGCTGCAGGGGTTGCAGGCCGCCCACGAAGCGCGCGATTCGCGGGGAGAACCGCTCCACATCGTTCACCGTGACGTCTCGCCACAGAACATCGTGGTCGGGGCCGACGGACGGGCGCTCGTGCTCGACTTCGGCATCGCGAAAGCCGCTGGCCGCACCCAACAGACCCGCGAGGGGGAGCTGAAAGGCAAGCTGGCCTACATGGCGCCAGAACAACTCGAGGGGAGGGCGGAGCAGCGGACCGACGTCTTTGCAGCCTCGGTGGTGCTCTGGGAGGCCCTAACGGGGCGTTCCCTCTTTCGTCGAGACACCGAGGTGGAAACGTTGATGCAGGTCCTCGCGCCGACGGCGCAAGCCCCGAGCACACACAACCCTGGGGTCGACGGGCCCCTTGACACGGTTGTGATGAAGGGACTCGCACCAGCGGCTGCCGATCGCCACGCGTCCGCCCGCGCGATGGCCGCCGAGCTGGCGCACTTCGCCCGCGCAACGCCGCATGAGGTAGCGACTTGGGTGGAGGAACTGGCGGGAGATGTGCTGGCGGAGGGCGCGAAGCGCGTGGCACAGGTCGAGAGCGCGACTTCGCCGGCCCCCAACCCACTCGGGATGTCATCCACGGACACGCACACTGCACTCACGGGTGACGTGGGCCCCCCGCCACGTCGTTCGCGGCTGCTGGCCTTGGTCGGCGCGTATCTCGTTTTCGTCGGCGTGGGCATCGCGGTGTCCGTAGCGGCCCGAACCGCCACGAGCACGGTCGAGGGCGCGCCCGGCCCGTCATGGCAGCCGGTCCGCCCCGACGTCGCGAGCGGAGCCCCGAACACCGACGCAGGGACCTCACCGTCGCCTTCGACGATGACGAGCGGCACCGCCTACGTAGTTGGCTCCGCCAGCGCCACGGCGAAAGCTCGTCCATCACCATCTCGTCCACGACCTCCTCCGCAGGCGAGGCCCGTCGACCTGCCCGATCACCTATGACATCGAACGCCAAGCATCGGGTTCGCGCGATCGTCACCTTCGTGACGCTCCTCGGCACGCTGCTCCTGCTCCCCACAGTCGCCGTCGCGCAACAGAGGTCGAGACCGCCAGCGGCCCCTCTCGATGGCGATGAACTGCGCCGGGCGGCGAGCGCTGCCGAGTCGAAGAAGCGGGGCGACGAGCTGCTCTCTGCGAAGCGTTTCGAGGAGGCGCTTGCTGAATACGAACAGTCGTATCGGCTCTCCGCGAACCCCGCGTTGCACTACAACCGAGGCCGGGTGCTGCAGTTCCTGGCCCGCTATCCCGAGGCACTGAAGGCCATCCAGCGCTTCGATGCCGACGCGCCCCCGGAGCTCAAGGCGCGTGTCCCTGGGCTGCCCGGCCTCATCGAGGACCTCCGAAGATTGGTCTCGACAGTAGATGTGCGGTGCGCCGTGCCGGGGGCACGGATCGTCGTCGAGAAGAGGGTCCTGGCCACGACTCCACTCGACGGGCCGCTCGTCGTCAACGCGGGAGCCGTGGTCATCGAGGTCTTCGCCGAAGGCTACTTCCCATTCCACCGGGCACTCACGCTGCCTGGGGGTGGCACCACCACGCTCGACGTGCGGCTCGCCTCACGCGACACGATGGGCTACCTGGTGGTCACGAGCACCGTCGCTGGCGCGCGGGTCAAGGTCGGCGGCAAGAGCATCGGCACCGTCCC
Organism: Polyangiaceae bacterium; assembly: GCA_013141295.1. Classification (GTDB taxonomy): domain Bacteria; phylum Myxococcota_A; class Polyangia; order Polyangiales; family Polyangiaceae; genus JABFRG01. Next base: position 4,578 of record JABFRG010000728.1, on the reverse strand, counting down.
AACCGAGGTCGCGCTCCCGAAGGGCGGCTACCCCGTGCTCGTCGAGCACGAGGGGTACGAGCCCCTGACAACGCAAGTCGTGCTCGCATCCGGGGAGCGCCGAGACCTTTCGATTCCCCTACAGAAGACTCGCCCGCTCGTCAGCCGATGGTGGTTCTGGGCATCGATCGGGGCGATCGCCGTCACGACGGCGGTCGTCACTGGGGTGGTCATCTCCCGCACCGAGCGGGATCCTCCGACCGGCGACTTCTCTCCGGGGCAGATTCGCTTTTGACCGCCCACGACGTGGCCCGGAGCTCGCGGGGCTTGCAACGCGCGAGCGCTCGCGTGGTTCTGAGGGATCGATCCTCGCGGTTCCCCCCATCACGTGCTTGACCGCCGATTTCGGCCGAGGCGCCGGGGCTTCCAAACCAGAAGTTGCGGCAACCTGCTGCGTGCGGAGAGGAGAATAGGTTCACCAATGCGTGCGTCAGCCGCCACCCTAGCAGCCGTCAGCTCGCGCGGCGCGGCGTCCTTCGCTTGTATCCTGCTGGCCGCGGCGTGCGGCATAGAGCTCTCCGGAGGCGGCGGCGCGCCGCGGGACGCCACCGGCGGCGCGGGCAAGGGCCAAGACGTCCCGCCTGACGCGGCGCCGTTCGACGCAGGGAACGATGTAGAGCCACTGCCGTTCCCCACCGTGGTGCAACTGGCGGCCGCCGCGGATCGTACGTGCGCGGTCGAGGCGCGCGGTGCACTGAAGTGCTGGGGTCGCAACACCGAAGGGCAGCTGGGCCTGGGAGACACCTTGGCGCGCGGCGACGACCCAAACGAGATGGGAAGGGCACTGCCCGCCGTGGACCTCGGTGCCTCCGCACAGGTGGCGCAAGTCGCGCTGGGGGGTCGACATACCTGCGCGATCCTCGGAGACAGCTCGCTGAGGTGCTGGGGCTTCAACGCCACTGGCGAGCTCGGCCTTGGGGACTTCAATACGCGTGGGGATGAGGCCGGCGAGATGGGCGCCGCGCTTCCCGCGGTCAACCTGGGCAGCGGGCACACGGCCAAGGAGGTAGCGACGGGCTACCAACATACGTGCGCGATCCTCGACGACGGTACGCTACGATGCTGGGGCTTGAATGCCGGCGGACAGCTGGGCGCCGGCAATACGAGGAATCGGGGGGGCATCCCGACGGACATGGGTGACGTGCTTCGGGTGGATCTGGGCACCGGCCGCACGGCCAAGCACGTTACTGCTGGAGCCGAGCACACGTGTGCGATCCTCGACAACGACGACGTCAAGTGCTGGGGTGCCAATACCTCCGGGCAGCTCGGCTACGGCGACTTCAGTGCGCGCGGCGACGGGGTCGGCGAGATGGGCGACGCCCTCAAGCCGGTGGACATCGGACCTGGGCGAAAGGTGCGCGCGGTCGGAGCAGGAATGCAGCACACCTGCGCGTTGCTCGACGACGAGACGGTGAAGTGTTGGGGGAACACGTACTATGGCCAGTGCGGCACCGGTGACACCAACAACCGGGGCGACTCCGCCGGCGAGATGGGGGGCGCTCTCCGAGCCATCGACCTCGGACAGGGGCACAGGGCAAAGGGCATCGGTGTGGGTAGCGACCACACCTGCGTCGCGCTGGACAACGACGAGCTCCGCTGCTTCGGCGCCGGTTTCGATGGCCAGGTGGGGCCGCTCCCCGGGGGGTTCATTTCTTGGGGGTGGGCGGTCGGCCAGATGGGGCAGAATCTGCCGAGCATAGACGTTGGCCCGAGCGTGAAGGTGCTCGCCGTGAGCGCCGGGGGTACCCACACCTGCGCAGTACTCGGCAACCAAGTGAAGTGCTTCGGTAGCAACGCCTTCGGTGGCCTCGGTCAGGGCGACACGAAGGGGCGTGGCCGCCAGCAAGCCGAGATGGGCGCAGCACTCGCCCCCATCTCGGTCTTCTGACGGACAGACGCCGCTGCCGACCGACCTCACCACTTCAAGTCAAGGCAAGACGAGCTTCGAGACACCGGCCGCGGCGCCGACCGTCGAATGCACGAACGTCTTTCCGGACCATCCGAACGTCGGACCGACATACACGTCGGTGTCGACGAGGACGTTGGAGGCGCCCGTCTTCAGTGCCCCCCCGAGCTGTGCGTCGACGTATGCTACGGTCATGGCGCGCTGGGTGGACGTCCCGCCAGGCGCAGCAACTACGGCAGTAACCGAAAGGAGACCGTTGCCAGTCGGTGACGGAAGGACCGCAAACGAAGCGGGGTCGAGGAGAACTTCGGTGCCCCCCATCCACGGCTTGCTCTTCAGCTTTCCGGTCCCGGCCGCGATGTAGGAGTCGAGGTACACGACGTTGGCTCCGCTTCCCGTGAACTCGACACCGTAGGCGACGGGCGTCGCAACCAGGGTCGTGGGAGTGGGCATGGCCGACGAGGCATCAATCGTGAGGACGTCATAGTCGCCCGCCCCGCTCTCCTTGGTATAGTAGGCCACCCGATTGCGATCGGCCGACGCAGCGTGGATACCGAGAACCCCAGTTCCTAAGACGCTGACAACCGGCGTGGCCGCAACCGTCGCCCTCTTCAGCTCTTTCGAAGGGGTGACGTACACGATCCTCGAGCCATCGGCGCTCATGATCGCCTGGCCTGCTGCGGCATCGGCCATCCCGACTGTCGTGGTAGCGCCCGCAGTGATGAGCACCTTGGCGGTGCCCGTAGCGCGATCGCCAACAGCGATCTTGGTGCCGCTCGTGTCGGCCGTCCAGAGTGGGTACACACCGGCAACGGCATCATCAATGCGAACGGTGGCTGCGGTATCGGCAGCTCCGACGGTAACCAGGCGAGCGTTGACCGCGTCGGAGGCGGTGCCGGTGCAGAACGCACCGATGAACACGTTCGAGGCGAAACCGAGCTCGGGCGAACAGCTGCCCGACGCGTACGCCTTGAGATTCACCGCGTTTGCGCCAGAGAGCGCCGGCGAGGTGATGACGGGCGACGCCGAGCTCGCTACCGCCAGCTGGGCCGACAGGTCATCCGTCGCGGCTACCTCGACGGCAATACGCGTACCGTCTTCACTGGCGGTGAAGAGACCATGCGTCCCGCTGACGATATCCTTCTGTCCGCTCGCCTTGGTCCACACGTGGGTTGCGGCGAAGAGCTTCGTCGTCGCGTCCTGGCCCGTGAACCAGGCAACGGCACCACCGCTGACGACGGCGTAGTCCGTGGCGGCGAGGCCGGTGGCGAGAACCACAGGAGTGCCACCGGCGAGCGGCACGGCCTCGAGGTTGGGTCCGCTGAAATATACGATATGCGGGCTGGCGTCGGTGGTGACACCCAAAAACTGCCCTCCTGCCTTGACCACGGTGAGGACCGGATCGGCCCCACCGCTGCTGCCGCTCGAACCGCTCGAACCGCTACTGCCGCTCGAGCTGGCACCACTCGAGCTCCCGCCGCCACTCGACGACGCTTTGCCACTGCTCCCCCCGGAGCTGCTGCTGCTCGAACCATCGTCTCCGGTGCTGCCTCCCGACGCACTGCACGCCGCGACCAGCGCCATGCCCAACGAACAACCTGTAGCAAGAACAACCCTACGCATAATCAATCACCTCCAAGGAACGAAACGCCGTGCACGAGCAACGAGCTACACCACCACACTGTGAGGCCATGGGGCGTACGTAGCCCCATGGCCTCCCCTTGGTCACGGCACACCCAGTCTCCACATTACTATATCGTAGTCCCCTGGCGTACCGGACACTTTGACCTCGAGAAGATTGCCATAACCAGCGCCCTTGAAGGTACCTGCACTCGGAATTCTCCCGAGAGCCTCTACCGGCGTCATTCTGCCGCCCTTTGTAAAATGGTTGAAAACTCGAAGATTGTCCTGCGCCAGAGTACCAACCAGGCTGTCGAACTGCAGTCCCCTGAGACGGAACTCTGCAAGAGCTTCGGGAAGGAGGATCGAGGCGTCGATGGCGTCAGAACGAAGAATGCCGCCATTCGTCTCGTATCTGTTGCGCATAGCCACCGTAACTTGACCGGCACGGGTCTCAGACGCCGGAAAGTGCATTGCGGAGAAGTAGGGGGCGGGCCGTCGAACGGTACTCTTCAGTCCAACGTGCTCGACCAAGAATTCTGTGGTCCTACCGACAGTTTGGATCACCTTGCGGATCGGCAATTCAAGCCGAAGTGCGGCCGTTCCAAGCGTTCCCAGTCCAAGGGGTGACATGCCGAAGGCGTCGTGCATCATCTGCTGAGCCGCCGGGCTGGTGGAGGACCATGTCTGGGGCTGTCCCATTCCAGCTACCAGCTCGTTCAGTGCAGCACCGTCGAGCGGGAGAGGCGTCGCACGGATCTCGACCGGCGCGAGATTCGTCGAGGGCGCCGGGTTCGGATCGCTTGCCCATTGCTCAAACGTTGGCAGCATACCGAAATCGAGACCGCTAGGGTCCTTGCTGTTGACGGGGTCGCCACCGGAGTAAGCGTAGCGGTTGGGGCCAACGCCCGGGCGGGCCATGTCGAGCGGGTCCGGGGAGATGAACTGCCCGAGCGCGGGGTCGTAATACCGGGCGTGGAGGTACACCAATCCCGTCGCCGCATCGCTGTACT
>JABFRG010000886.1 GCA_013141295.1 Polyangiaceae bacterium | reverse complement strand
GTCGTGGTGGTGGCGCCCCCGCCGGCCCCGCCCGCCTTCTGGAGCCCCCTTCGGGTCGTGGGTCTCTCCGCCGGCAGCGTCGGCGTCGTGGCGCTCGGCGTGGGAACCGTCCTCGCCATCGTGGCCAAGGGCCGCTACGACACCTCGCGCGAGGCGTGCCCGACCGCCGCCTGTACCGACCCCAAGGCGCTGTCCGACAACCGCGCCGCCTTCGACCTCGCCACCGGGTCCACCATCGCCGTCGTGAGCGGCGCCGTGCTCACCGCCGCCGGCGCCACCCTCTTTCTCTGGGCCCCGGACCGCGGCCAGAGCATCGGGCGCTCCACGTCGGGCGCGCGACTTACGCCGGCGTTCGATCTTCGGGGCCGCGACGGCTCCGCCACCCTGCGACTGGAAGGTGCGTTTTGAAGCGCCGTCTCGGATTCGCCGTCGCCATCGCGAGCCTCGCCGCCCTCGGCGCCACCGCCTGCGCCAGCATCTTCGGCTTCGAAGAGCTGGTGGCCACGCCCGTCGACGCGGCCATCGACGGACCGGCGCCCGACGCCGGGGCCGACGCAGCCATCACGCCCGAAGCCTGCAAGCGAACCGGAGCTCCCGAACCGCCGACCGCCAACGTCGCCGGCGACGCGGGCGGGAGCGGGTCGTACGTGCTCGCCGTGTCCACCTTCGATATCGGCCTTCCGAACGACGCCGGCGCATCTCCGGAGCCCATCGGCCTGAACCTCGACCTTCGCTGCACCTACGCGCGCGGCGAGGGGAGCTGCAAGGACACCGCGGACGACAACTCCTTCGAAACTTCCATCAAGGACAAGGTCGACGGGGTCGACAACGCGGGCTACGCGCTCTTGAGGCGACTTGCGCAAAGCTACGATGCTCTGTCCGCGGAGAGCGTGAACGAGCGTCTTGGTCAGGGCGAGTTCGGGGTCGTCGCGAAGATCGAGAACTACAATGGCGGCCCCGACGACACCGAGATTCAGGTTGCAGTGCAGCCGGCGCTCGGGGTGCTGCCCAAGGATGGCGGCAAGACCGTCCCCGCCTTCGACGCAACGGACCAGTGGACCGTCGACAGTCGCTACTTCCTCAACGAGGACATCTCTCGGCCGCGCTTCGTCTCCGACGTTGCCTACGTGCGCGACCACAAGCTCGTCGCTCGATTCAAGCAGCTGCTCGTCTCTCTGACGGTGCCATCCGCCGAGCGCGACCTCGACCTCCTGCTGGACGAGGCGTGGATCGTGGGCGACCTGTCGGTAGCCAATGGCGAGGCTCGCGTGACGAACGGCATCATCGCCGGCCGTTGGCAGACCCCGAAGCTCCTGGCCGCGGTGGGGGAGCTCAAGCTGTTGGGGCAGCCCATTTGTCAGCGGCCGGATATCTTCGCCAACCTGGTCAAGACGTACGTTTGCAGCGCCCAAGATCTCGCCGCGAGCTCCGCCGAGCCTATCTCCGCGCCCTGCGGTTCGATCTCGGCTGGATTCCGCTTCGCGGCAGGCCCGGCCAACCCGGACACGTTCACGCGGTCGCCGGTCAAGGTCACCCCGCCCGCCGACCTGTGCAAGAGCGACCTCTGCCCCTGACGCGACGGTGACTCCGTCGCTGCGGATCCTGTGCCGTCGCTGCTGCATCCCAGCTTTCACCGGGAGATTCTGGTGGGCGCAGTAGGATTTGAATCGACGGAAAAGCCGCCGATTCCGGTCCTTTCAGAGGGTTACGAAGCGTGTAACCTGCAAACACCCGCCGAAAAATCCAATGATTCGATCCCCACTGGCCCAGCGTCTGGCCCAGCGTCTGGCCCAGAATCGGCCCTCGCTGAGGCGCTCCGGAAGGCCGCCGACGCGGGGCGCTGGGACGTTGTAGCGCAGCTCGCCGAAGAGCTGAAGGCCCACCGCATCGCCGCCGCTGGCAACGTCGTTGCGCTCCCCCGGAAGGGCGGAGCGCGATGATCGGCGCCATCGGTTGCCTCGGCGGCCTGGTGGTCGCGTTCGTGCGCGTGCTCCTTGCGTCGCCCATGGAACGCACCCACAAAACGCCACTTTTGTCGTCCGAGCCTCGAGGTAGCGATTCGTCGCCGAAGGCCTCAGCGGACGCCGCGCCGCGTCCCTCGGCGCCGCCGATCCCCCCGCATCTCCCGCCGGCGTAGCTCCGTCGCCTTCGGAGCCGTGGCCCGCCGGGGTCGCGGTTTCGACGGCGGCGAAGTGCCGCAGAAGGAACGAAGGGACAAGATGAACACCACCACCACCACCACGTTTTCGAGCGAAGCGCTCGCTCGGGTCGTTGCGCAAAGCTCCGTTTTCGAAGGCCTGGTCCTCGCCGACGTGCCGCGTGCCGCGCTCTGCCAGGCGGCGGACGAGCTCGAGCTTCTGGCCTATGCATGCCGCTCCAAGCGCCTGAAGGGGGTGAAGGTCATGGGGGCCTTGATCCGGATGGTCGACAGGCTCCACCTTGCGGAGGAGCTGGTGCCCTCGCCGCGCCTGAAGGCTATCCGGTACGCCATCGACCACATGGTCGAGGCGACGCCCGCTCACCTGTTCGTGGATCAGGGCGTTCGGCTCGCGCTGCGAGGCCTGATGCGGGAGGCCCGATCGCAGGCCCGACGGGCCGAGCGAGACGCTACCGCGCGCGCGGCCGCCAGCGACGAAACCACCGCCGAGGCTGCCGAATGAGCCCCGACCTGACCGAACGGCTGGCCAGGCTTTCGGAGCGCGCCAGGACGTTGAAGGCCGCACACGACCTCAGCGGGCAGGCACCGGCCATCCTCGCGGCGCTCCGGCTTCTGGCTCCCGCGTGGGCGGAGGTGGCCGCGCTTCTTCCCATCGGCGCCGAGCTGGACTTGCTGGAGGCGGAGAGCGACCGCCTGATCCTCACCTGGCTTGCGCCGGAGCCCGGCGGGCCCATGCGCGTTCGAACCCGAGGTGCTGACGACGCCACGTCCCTGGTTGTGGCGGGCGCGGCGGCGGAACGGGCCGTGCTTGCCGTCTTGGCTGGCGTGGACCCTGACGCCTGGGCGGACGCGGTCCTGTGGCGCCTCGAGACCCTGGTGGAGGAGGAG
>JABFRG010000259.1 GCA_013141295.1 Polyangiaceae bacterium | reverse complement strand
GCGGTGAGGGCCTGGGTTTCCAGGTCGACGCCCTTGTCACATCGGTGTCGGGTTCCCCTCGTCAGGGCCCCGGGGTAGGACTTTCACCTCCAGTCATTGTTTCGTGCCACTCGCAACGTGCTCACGACCAGGAGGTCGCTCCGCGCGGCCCTCCCTAGCCAGCCGCCGTTCGCTCGCTCCCCGACGACAATTCCTCGATGCGCCGGTTTTAAGGGGCGCGGGGAGTGTGCTCGATCATGCCTAGGTGCGGCGGCCTTTGAGGGGCGCGAAGTTCGATCATGCCTAGGTGCGGCGGCCTTTGAGGGGCGCGATGTGGATGTGCTCGATCATGGCTAGGTGCGGCGGCCTTTGAGGGGCGCGGTGTGTGCTCTCCGCGCGGCGTACCGTTGACGTCGACGTTCGTCTTCGTTGACGGCGACGTTCGTCTTCGCTGACGTCGACGTTCGTCTTCGTTGACGGCGACGGCGACGTGGACGGGGTCGTCCGCCGCGTTGACGCACCATTTCTTCGCCTCTCCCTAGCGGGGGCGGAGCGTCTTTCTCTTCTCGAGGGCCGCAAGCTGGGCGCGGATCTCCTCGGACTTGACGATGCCGGCCTTGCGGAAGAAGACCCGGCTCTCCTCGTCGAGGATGACCACGGTGGGGACGGCCATGACCCCGAAGCCTCCCTTGCCCATGGTGGTCTCGGCGTCGGCGGTAGCCACCGGAAACGTGACCTTGAGCATGCGCGCGTACTCTTCCACCAGCTCGCGATTCTTCCGATCGTCGAGCGCCACCAGCGCGTAGTTCACGGCGCCATGGTCGTTCTTGGCCATGGCCACGAGAAAGTCGGTCTCGGCCTGGCTGGAGATATCCCAGGTGGTGATGAAGGCGACGACGCTGGGCTTTCCACGGAGCGCTTGGCTCGATACCGGGCGCGCATCGAGCGAATCGTACTCGAAGGTCACCGGCCCTTCCTCGGCGCCACGCGACACGCCCACCGGATCGCCCGCCGGTCGCGAGGGACCACAGGCGACGAGGACCAGGACGAGCGCCAGCGCCGACCCGGCGCGGAGGCTACTCAGAACCCTTTTGGCCGACGAAGCCATCGTCCTTATCGGCGAAGAGCACGTTGAAGGTGGTGAGGGTGCCGTAGCAGCCGGTGATGTACTGCTGCAGCTGCACCTTCTCTTCCGGCAGCAGCTTGTCGTTGGTGTTGAGCTTCTGCTCGAGCACCCGCAGCTTGTCGCGGATCATCACGATCTTGTGGAAGAAGGCCTCGAGCGGAACGTGCTTGTCCGCCGTGCCTTCCTTGCCGGGCTTCAAGATGAGCTCGCCGCCGCGAAACCGCGGGTGCAGATCCACCGGTTCGGTGGCCAGCTCCTCGCGCAGCACTTGCTTGAGCACGGAACGGAATTCGTCGGCGTCCATGGTGAGGAGATCCTCCGGCAGAGAGATGTGCGTGGGTCCGCTTTTTTGAGCCATGGGCTCTTTGCGGGTCTTCTTGACTTCGAGCTTGAAGGTGCCGCGAGCGACGAACTTCGAGCAGGTGCGCTCTTCGTAGAGGGGCGACGGCCATACCTCCAGAAGACAGTCGCCGGCCCGCCGAACCTCCCCGTTGGCGTCGATGATCTCGCGGACGCGCACGAAGCGGGCGCAGCCGCCGCAGCGACCGATCTCGCTCACGATGCCACCGCCGTCACCGCCAGCGCGTGCGAAGCCACATTGAAGAGCGAGGCGTGACGCAAGAGCTCGCGCGGAGGCGGCGCCCTTCGCACCATGCGCACCACGGCCTCCGCCAGCTCGTCGATGATGGCCTCGAGGGGCGTCGCGGTCAGCTCCGCCGCCAGCAGCACCTCGAGATCCGCAAGCCGCGTGAGCGGCACGCGCGTGCACGCGAGGGTCTCGTTCATGGTCACCACCGTGGCGCCGATGAAGTCCAGGTAGACGCGCTCGGCCAGCACCAGCCTCCGAGGGGCGCCCTTGGTGGCGAAGGAAACCATGGTGGTGGATAGCGGCGAGGGCAAGCGCGCTGCAATGGCGGCGCGCCGCTCGAGATCCTCTTCCACCGCGAAGAGCGGACCGAGCACGGCGACCGCGGGCACGTCGAGCGTCGCGAGCTCCTCGTCGAGCACGCTCAGCTGCGCGTCGCGCTCCTCTCCGTTCATGGTCTCGTAGGCAGACGCAAAGGCGATGGCCAGGTCCGCGTCCTCCGCCATGCGCAGGAGATAGGCGCGGAAAGCCTCGCGAGAACGCGAGAGCTCGCTCATTGCGCAGGCCTCACGCGGGTTGCCGTTTCGTACCGAGTCGAGAACGCGACGGCGATGCCCATGACGCGGAAACCATTGCACGGCCCGCCGCCAATTGCCAGAGCCAGTCGACGCACCACCCGCGAAGACCCTACCGGCGACCGATGAGCCAGTCCCAGGTCAACTGCTGGTACTCGGGCCGCACCGTATGGTTCCACTCGGGGTGCGCGAGAAAGTCTGCGTCCACGTACGTGTCTTCGCAGAACGCGAGCTCTCCGGGAGTGCGGCAACCGCGATACGTGACACAGTTGAGGTCCGCGTTCGAGACATCCGTCGCCTCGGTGCAGCCGTTGAGCGCGCGCCATCGATCGCGGTTGTCGTATCCCCACGCGATCTTCTCGTCGAGGTCCGCGGTGCGGTGGGTGATGAGCACGGGAAGTCGACCGCACCCGAGCCCATCTCCACCTTTGCTGGCCTCTCCAACGGCGATGGCCTTCACGTAGCCTGCGCGGCGGCAACCTAGGTGGTTCACGAAGATCCCGCCGTTGCTGAATCCGAACGCGAGCACCCGTGACGGGTCGATGCAGTACGTGTCCGCGAGCATCTTCACCATTTCATCGAAGAACGCGAGGTCCGAGCCGCCGGATGTATCCCACTGCGGGCCGTTCGAGTCGGGGTACACCACCAGCCCCGCGTTGCCGACCACCGGAACCATGTCGAACCAGCTCTGGAACCCAAGTCCCGTCGTGTACCACCCGTGGTAAACCACGAGCACCGGATAGCTGGTGTCCGCGTCGTAGTTTGAGGGTCCCCACACGT
>JABFRG010000120.1 GCA_013141295.1 Polyangiaceae bacterium | reverse complement strand
AACGACGCGTGCTCCGTTGCGCTTGATCATGCCGGGCGAACACCCCGCGCGCCTCGGAAATTCCTCAGATTTTCAGGCCAGGATAAGATCTACACCCTGACGTGACGCCGGGCACCGCTGTCGGCGATGGCCCATCGTAGGTGGTGTCGCGAGACCAGCGGCGGGCACGTGCGCACTTCGTCTCTCCCGCAGTGCAAAGGTGGACCTGCCATGGACCGTCCTCGCGGTCCGTTTCTACCGCATCCGCCAACGCCTCGCTTCCCCGCAAGCGATTGCGCGAGGTCTCGCGGCATTGGCCGCTCTGACGCTCCACGTTCTCGCGCATCGAGAGAAGCAACGTGTCGTTTCCGTCCTGCGACGGATAGGCGACGTTGTAGAATTCAACGAAGTTCGACAAGAGGTCGACGTAGTCGCCGATGAAGCTATTGGCGTACTCGCGCCCACGAAGCTCCTCCCATGCGCGCTTCTGCGCGGGATCATCCGACGCCTGCTCCATCTTCAGCGCGTCGAAGTCGACGCCGTGCATTGTACACACGCGTTCGGCCCACTTTGAGGGCGCCTCGAGTGGGCCAATATTCGCGGTCAGGCTGTCCAGACGGACGCCGAGCCGCTGCTCCACGGCCCGCCGCGCGTAGTACGCCGACGCTCGTGCCGCCAGGAGGGCATTCTCGTAGCGAATCCTGGTTCCGCTGTACCGTGCGTTGAGCACGGAGTTCACGTAGGAGCGACAGACGAACGCCTTCTGCGATCCAGGATCTCCGGGACAGTTCCACGCCCCGACCCCATTCGCCTTCTGGATGTTGCCCATGAGCGCGCGCCGCATGCCCTCGAGCTGCAGGAACTTCTCCTGCGCTGAAGAAGACTTGTCGCGTACGTCAGCCACAGCGTCTGTTTGTTGCTTGCGAAACTCCGCGAGCTTTCGCGAGGTCTCTTGCAGGGCGACGGCTCGCTGCGAATCCAGCAGCGCCGTCTCCGATGGAGCACTGATATTGAGCTCGATGGCAGTCTCGGCCTCGTTCGCCACCGTGATAGCTCCGAAAGAGAACAGCGCTCCACCCATCTTCTCGGCGCTGAAGATGGCGCCGAAGCCGGTGGCAGCGCCCTTCACACGTTCCAGGCTACGCAGTAGTTGATTGGCATTATTGAGCCGGCCCTGTGCCTCGATGCCGGCCAACCGCGACCGCAGGCCGCCGATTTCGTTCTTCGCGACCGCTGTCGCGTGAACCACGTTGGCCCAGCTTTGAGCTGCGGCGCGCGTGGACTGCATGGCCTGAATCGCGACGACCCCCATCTGGCCCTTCAGCGCGCCGTTTCCCGCGGCCGGGCTGTCGTAGAGGCGCGCCACCTGGAAGGGAACGTCCTCAATGTAGAGACGCCCAACTGCCTCCGCACCGACCTTCTCTTTCGCTCCGAGCCACGCCTCGACGAAGCGAAGTTCCTCGGGGCTGGTGATAGGCGGCGGCGCCGAGGTGTCGGAGTAAACGATGGGCGTCCCGGCGACCGTGCAAGCGAGGGCGATGGCACCGGCGAACTGCTGTTGCGCGGCCGCGTTGGAGTTGGGTGGGAGCGAGTTTGCAAAGAACCGCGCTCGAACGCTCGGAGCTTGGTGCGACGGAAGTCCTTCGGACGGCCAGAAGGCGCAGCGCCCAAGGCGATCCGCGGAGCCGTTGTCGCAGTCGAACTGAACCGGGGCGCGATAGTAGGCCTGCGGCCCAGCGCCGAGAACCTCGCTCGACATGTACTCGGTCGGGGGCTCCTCGCCCGGATGCCAATCCAGGCCAGGGAAGCTCGGGTTGTACTTTGGAGAGCCCGACACAATTCCGGTGATTCCGGGGAACGCGCTGGCGAACTGCGGGTGACCGCCCTCGTACCGGACGGAGTACATGCCCCATCGGTCTTCGCCGAAAGAGGCCTTGTAGTTGGCCGCGCCCGGCGACGACGGCCGAAACGCCGTCTTCACCGTAGCGAGCACGCCGGAGAACAACGGGTCATTGCGTCGGCGTGCGAGGTTGCGCCAGCCGTCGAGCGCGAGTCCCTCGCCAGTCGTCCCCGCGACCCCCCCAGCGCCGTTGAGCCAGTCCGTGAGGGACGATGTGTCGGACGTGAGCTCGGCAGAGGCCGCGCGAATGTGCTTGTAGCCCATGATACCGTTGCCGTAACAGGTGTTCGGCCCTACCTGGCCCGGGTTGTACACGGCGCGATACCAGTAGGGCATGTCTGCGGCCGACGTTGGCATCTTCGCGAAGTTCCCGTCGATGTCACGGCCTTCGCTCATCAACGCCTTCTCCGACGCCACGAACCCAAGCTGGGTGCCCGAGAGCAGGTACCTCGCTCCAAACCCGTCGTTCCCGTCGGACACGAACCTCGCTGGCCCGTATGTCGTAATCGGTAGCGTGCAAACGCTATCGGGGTTGGACCCAAAGGCACCGGGAAAGTTTGACGCGGGAATCGGCATGTTGAGAGCCCCCTCGGGCGGACCGCCGGCGAGGGACCATGCGGTCCACATGGCGCCCATGAGGCGCCAGCGGATACCTGCGAGCTCTTCCGCCGCAGCCGCCGTAGGGGCGTCACACGAGCCAAGCTGCCCCATCGGGCTGGCGCACCCGGAGCGACGAAACACGGCGTTCAGAGTCCTATTGAGCGCGGCGTTCTTATTGGTGGAATTGGTGTCGAATCCGCAGGCCTGGGCGACGTTGGTCGTGTTGCGAAGGCACCCCGGCCACACCTGGTCGGGCGCGGTGCCACGATCGTAGGAGTCTGCGATGGTGACGGCGCCGGAGGTCAGGATGAAATTGCCGTCATTCTGGATGTTGAGCTTCGCGCCACGAATCGCGCTGCGCAGCGTCTGTTGGTGCTCGTTCTTCGCCCACTCGGCGCTGAGATATGCCTCTGGATCGCCCAACGGAGACCCCACCGAGCAATCGGCTTGGGTGTGGCTCTTCTCCGACGGGACAATGCATAGCAGGATCGATCACTTGACTCTCCGCAGTCGCGACTTGGGTGCGGGTAGCGGGTCAGGGATCTTGCCGTCTTCGTAGCGACCGGCGTGGT
>JABFRG010000582.1 GCA_013141295.1 Polyangiaceae bacterium | reverse complement strand
ATGTTGTCGTAGCCCACCGCGATGTTGGCGACCACGCGCAGGCGGGGCAGGGAAGCGAGCAGCGGCTCGGTGACCTTGTCGGCCACGACCGTCATGAGCGCTTCGATACGCGGCGCGAAGGCGGAAAAGTCCGGTCCGCGCACGCCACTCGTTCCCACCACCGCTTCGCCGAAGGCCGAGAGGCGCTCCAGCGGCGCGTCGGGAAACGGCTCGCTGAAGAAGATGACGCGGTCAGTCCGCATCGAAGGGGACGATGGTGGTCTCGGCGAGATCGGGGATGGCCTTCTGCACCGCGTCCAGGAGCGTGGCCTGGGTGCCCACCACCGCGATCACCAGATCGTCGGGCGAGAGGCGCTGCCGCACCGCTTCGTTGGCTTGCTCGCGCGTCACGGCGTCCAGGTGGGCGCGGTAGCTGCTGTAGAAGTCGGCCGGCAAATCCAGGGTGTCGACGTCGAGCGCCTGTCCGATTCGCTTCTGGGCGGTGTCGATGTCGAAGGCGAAGGACCGGCTCAGATACTTGCCGAAGAAGGAGCGCTCCTCCTCGGTGATGCCATCCTTGTAGAATGCACCCAAGAGCTGGAGCTCCAAAGCCAGGCACTCGGCGGCGGACTCGGCCGCCGGGAAGGTCCACATGCTGAACGAGTGCCGCGCCCGCTCCAGGGCCAGCCGCGCGTAGGCCCCATACGACCAGCCGCGCTTGGAGCGCACCTCGCGCATGAGGCGCGCGGTGAAGGTCCCACCGAAGGCTGCGTTGGCCACCACCAGGGGGAAGTGATCGACGTCGCGCGCGTGGGTGCCGAGGCGCCCCACGAGCACCTGGGTCTGGCTGCGCTCGGGCTTGTCCACGAAGAACAGCCGCCGGCCCTTGGGCTGGACCGGCTCCGGGAGCGCGGAGTCGGGGGCTGGGCCCGCGGGAAGGCCGGCGATGAGCTTCGCCGTGATGCGCTCGGCCACGTCGACGGTGATGTCGCCGGCGAAGCCCACCACCATGTTCGATGCGCGCACGTGGGCCTGGTGGGCGGCCACCAGATCGTCGCGACCGAGCTTCTCCAGGGTCGACACGCGACCGGCCGCCAGGCGACCGAACGGGTGCGCGCCGAAGAGGCCGCGCCGGAGCGCCAGGTTGGCGAGCTCGCGATCGCTATCGCGGGCGTCGACGATCTCGGCGATGGATTCCTGCCGCAGACGCCGCACGTCCTCTTCGGGAAAACGCGGGGCTCCCAGCATCTGGCCGAGAAGCTCCATGAACGGCTCGAGATTGCGGGAGATGACCTGGGCGTGCACGCCGCACGACGAGGTGAAGACCTCGGCCGACATCTCTCCACCGAGGGCGTCCACCGCGGCCTCGAAGGCCATGGCATCGCGGGAGCCGGAGCCGCGCCGGAGGCCGCGCAGCATGAGCCGGAGCAGGCCGTCTTTGCCCTGCGGATCGGAGGCGCCGCCGGTGCGGAACATGAACGACATGGACACGAGCGGGATGCGGGGATCGCGCTCCACCACCAGAGGCGTGCCGGCGACTTCGAGGCGCTCGATGGTCATTCGGCCACCTCACTCTCGTCTTCGCCTTCGCCTTCGGCATCCGGGTCTTCGTCCTCCGGGAGCACGCGCACGAGCGAGCGACTCTCGGTTTGCAGGTATCGCCGCGCCGCGGTGCGAATCTCGCCGGCGGTGACCCGCTGGTAGGCTTCGAGCCGCCGGAACGCGCCCGCGGGGTCTCCGATCATGGTCTCGTAGAAGCCCATTTGCTCCGCCTTGCCGCCGGCGGTGTCGAGGCTCTGCAGGAGCGAGAGCTCGAGGCGGGCCTTGGCGCGGTCGAGCTCCTCTTGGCTCACGACCTCGGTCTTCACGGCATCGACGATGGCGTAGAGCTCGCGCTCCAGCTCTTCGGCGCCGTGCGGCGGCCTGGCGGTGACGTTCATCTCGTAGAGCCCCGGGTGCGTGAAGGTGGAGACCCAGCCGCGGATATCGGTGGCCATCTCCTTCTCCGAGACCAGGATGCGGTGCGCGCGGGAGGCGCGGCCGCCGAAGAGGATCTCGTTGAGCACGGTGAGCGTGGCGTGGTCGGCGTCGCCGAAGGCCGGTCCCCGGAACGCCACGTAGACCTTGGCCGAGGTGGTGGGCTTCTTGAGCGTCACCTCGCGGGCCTCGCGCTGGGGCGGCTCCGGCTGGATATCTTCCGGCGGAATGTGGCTCGCGGGAATGTGGGCGTAGGCCTTGGCGATCTCGGCGAGCACCGTCGTGGCTTCCACGTCGCCGCAGACCACCACCACCGCGTTGTTGGGCGCGTAGAACGTCCGGTAGAAGTTCAGGCAGTCTTCCGGCGTGAAGGCCAGGATGTCTTCCATCCACCCGATGGTGGGCCAGTGATACGGATGCACGGTGAAGGCCGTCTTGTAGAGCACCTCGCTGGCGGCGCCCTCCACGTCGTCGTCGACGCGATACCGCCGCTCGTTGGCCACGACGTCCTTTTCGCTGGCCACCTGGGGCTCCCGCAGGACCAAGCGCGACATGCGCTCGGACTCGAGCTGGATGGCGAGGTCGAGCCGTTCCTTGGGCAGCGACTCGTAGTAGTAGGTCCAGTCGACCCAGGTGGCGGCGTTGGACTCGGCGCCGTTCTCCTCGAGCTTCTCGTCGAACTCGCCGGCCTTCAGGCCCTCGGTCTCGTTGAACATCAAGTGCTCGAAGAGGTGTGCGAGGCCGGTCTTACCGGGCTTCTCGTGGCGCGACCCCACGCGAAACCAGGTGTGGTAGGTGACCACCGGCGCGCTGTGGTCCTCGTGCACCAGCACCAGCAGGCCATTGGGGAGCCGGTAGCGCTCGACCGTGCCGCCGGCGAAAGGGATCGATGTAAGGTGCACCCATTCCGAGGGGGCGGAGTGGGCCGACGTGGACGGATTCGCCATAGGTTGGGTCATTGAGTCTCAGAAGGAGCGGAGGTCGATGGCGTGGAACGCTTCGCCCCGGAGGACCCACGCGCAGGCGCCGGCGCAGGCCACGATGGCGAGAGCGTCGTCGTCGGCGGAGGTGAACTTCCCGCGGAGCTTGGTGGCGG
>JABFRG010000482.1 GCA_013141295.1 Polyangiaceae bacterium | reverse complement strand
GCGCCTCACGCCGCGCGAAGAAGAAGGGGACCGCCAAGGACGCCTGATCCCCATCGTGCCAGCGAGCAGCTCGACGCTCCCGATCCGGGCTGCTCGAATTTCTTCGGTTCGTAGTGCTCGCCAACATCTCGGTGACGCGGAGCAACAATCGCCAAAGCTTCAATGTGTCGGCGCGCACAAACCTTACGATTCTCTACGGGGCGCCTCATGGCTCCGGTCACCCGCTCAAGCTCATCTGCGAGGACGAGACTGGCGGGAACATGTTCGGTTCGGACGAGCTCCGGATGGGTTTTGATTCAGATGGCACCCGTGTGCGCGAGTACTACAACGACGACTTCGACACGGACGAGGCGTCGCCGACCGATGGGCAACCCTGGGCCCCGGTGCCGTTCGTGAATAGCCTCCAACTTGTGCTTGATGAGCTGGGCGGCGGCGGAAGCGTTGACAACACGGGTAGTTTCGCCGTCCCGCTACTCGCCCCGGACGTCGAGGCCATCCGCGAGCAGACCGTCCTGGTGGTACTGTCTGGCTCGGGCGTCGGTTCAGGTGTCGGAAAGTACAGGTTCAGCTACAATCTGGCGCACGGATTCGACCCATGACACGAACAGCACCTACCGTCGCAGCTCTCCTTCTCGTTGTTGCGTGCAGCAGCACCGACCCAGCGGCGCCCGCCGATGGCGGTGCAGACGCGGCGGCGCCCTGTCCATCGAAGGGGGACCCGATGGCGCGGGTGCGCGGTGCGTGCATCGACAAGACGGAGGTTTCGAGAAGGAGCTACGCGGCGTTTCTGAAGGACTCCGCAACACTGGATCGAAGCAAGCTCCCGGCGGTGTGCCAGAACCAGCCGTCGCTCGTGCCGGACGCCGCCTGCGAGGTCGATGCAACCAAGGGCTGCGGCGCAGCGTGCGACCAGCATCCGCAGACCTGCGTCACCTGGTGCAACGCCGCGGCGTACTGCGCACAGATGGGAAAGAGCCTGTGCGGTGGTACCGACGGGAGCCTGTTGGAGGGAAGCGCGACAGAGGTACTTCGCGCATCCTACTGGGTCGCGGTTTGCGGCGACGGGGTGACCTCTGCGGCTGGGGCCACGGTGCAGACTCGCCGACAGTACTGCTATGGCGACCAGAAGGACGAGGGGCGATGCAACATTGGACCTGCATCCAATTGCCCTGGGGGTAAGTGCCAGAGTGAAGCCGTTGGCAGTCGCTCTGGGTGCCGAATTCCTGAAGCTGACGTGTTCGATCTGACCGGGAACGCTGAGGAGTGGCTGTTCATGCACGACCCGGTACGCGATGTCTACTTCTCCAATGCCGTATCTTGGAGTGATGGACTGGTTACGAAATGCGCTGAGCTGGGCTCGGCACCGTTGAACGTTGTACTGCCGTCTATTGGATTTCGCTGTTGTGCGCAGTAGTACGTGGGGTGAGCGGTCGACCCTTGACCCGACCTCGCCCCACCGTCGCGGTTCTGCGCCCCGGAATGTCGTCTGTTGGGTTCCGCTGCTGCGCGCAGTAGCGCGGCGAGTGAATTGCCCAGATGACGAGCGTGCCCCTCCGCGAAACATGCAAAAGGTTGGCGGCAGTGCTCCCGCTTCTCGGGCTGTGCGCCGGGTGCTTCGCGGGGACGCCGCAGACGACGGCCTACCCGGTGCCACGCGGGAAGATCGAGGGGCTGGCGGCGCTGGATGGTACGGGCATCGTCGGCAACTACGCCGACGCGGTCGGCTTCATGGCCGGTGGCGGCGCGCGCCTGGGGCTGGGCCACAACATGGATGTTGGGGTGCGCCTCAGCTACGTGTACGCGGCGGCGGACTTCAAGCTCACGCTCTGGAAAGACAGCATCGCCGCGGTGGCGCTCTTGCCGCGCGCGCAGGGTTCCTGGCCGATCATGGGCCTGATGCTGGACGCGCCGGTGCTGTTCACGGCACGCTTCGGTGACGTGGTCTCGGTGAACATGATGGGCGGCTATCGACACTTGCTCAGCAAGACCATGGACACTCGCCAGTTTGGTGTTCTTCCAGCGACCGTCAACGGCGGCTACTTCAATGTCGCCTTCGGCCCGCTCTTCGCCATCACCGAGAGCTTCGGCATCGCACCGGAGATCTCCGGCGCCTACCCCATCGTGGGACGCGCCGCCCCAGGAACGTTCATCGTCTCGGGATCCCTCGGTCTCCGCTTCGGCGCCGAGCGCCCGCAGTTCAGGGATCTCCCGGAATGAGGAATCGAGCTCTGGCGCTGGCGCTCCCCCTCCTCTGCGCGGGGTGCTTCGCGGGGACGCCGCAGACGACGGCCTATCCGGTGCCGCGCGGGAAGGTGGAGTGGCTCGGCTCCCTCGACGGCGTGGTCATCGCCAACAACCTCACCGATGCGGCCGGCTTCACCGGCGGAGCCGGCGCGCGGCTGGGGTTGGGGCACAACATGGATGCAGGCGTGCGCCTGAGCTCGACGTATGCGGCGGCCGACTTCAAGCTCACCCTGTGGAAGGACAGCATCGCCGCGGTGGCGCTGTTACCGCGGGTGCAAGGCACGTGGCCGCTCCTGGCCCTTCTGGTCGAGGCGCCGGTGCTCTTCACCGCGCGCTTCGGCGACGTGGTGTCGGTGAACATGATGGGCGGCTATCGGCACTTGCTCAGCAACACAATTCGCGCAGAGCGGCTCGGCGATCCCGCGCACTCCGTCAACGGCGGCTACTTCAATGTCGCCTTCGGCCCCCTCTTCGCCATCACCGACGGCTTCGGCATCGCGCCGGAGATCTCCGGTTCCTACCCCATTCTCGGGCGCGCGGCTCCCACGACCTTCATCGTCTCCGGCTCCCTCGGCCTCCGCTTCGGCGCCGTCCGTCCTCAGTTCCAGGATCTCCCGGAATAGCCGCTCCCTGCTCGTGCTCGTGCTCGTGCTCGTGCTCGTGCTCGTGCTCGATCGGGCAATGGCCGCTCGCACGGGCTCTGCAGCCTCACCCTCGCCGGGGCCCGTTGCGTGCGGACCGAGGGCAAGTGGTGTCGGGTTCGGGTATCGGGTGTCGGGTATCGGGTATCGGGTATCGGGTATCGGGTATCGGG
>JABFRG010000531.1 GCA_013141295.1 Polyangiaceae bacterium | reverse complement strand
CGGCGACGGTACGCCGGAGCTGGCCATCTCCACCGAGACCTACGTCGACAGCTTCGGCAAGTCGGCGCGCGGCTTCGTCTTCGCAGCCAAGAACGGCGCCGTGGAGCCCTACGGCCCGGCCAAGGACCTGGTGCTCCTCGGCAACATCGGCGACGTCGACGGCGACGGCCGCCCGGACTTCGCCACCGCCGGCCCGTTCCTGGGCCTCGGCCACCATCCGGGGGGCGACGGTGTGTTTCCCATCGTGGGCCCGGTGTTCGGCATCCGGACGCGCGCGGACGGCACCCTCTCGCTGGGCGACGACGCGCTTCCCTCCAAGAGCAACTGCGGCCCCAACCAGAAGGACATGAACGACCCCAAGCACCACTCGCTCACCGACTACGCGCTGGCGGTGGCCTGCAATCGCGTGTGGAATACACCCGACAAGGCGATGGCCGAAGCACTGACCAAGATCGAGAAGGACTGCCCGAAGAAGGTCGAGGGCAACGCGCCGGAGGTGTGCGCCAACCTCGGGCTCCTGCGCACCTGGAGCAAGGCAGCTTCGCCGGTGCACGAGGGCTCGCGGCTCGCCGCCGAGCCGCCGAAGAGCAAGGGCAAGTAGCCGCGCTCGGAATGAATGGAACGCGGCGGCGCAACGTCGTACCGTCGAGGCCCTATGTCGACGAACGCTCGTGTGGCGCGAAGAGTTGGACAGCTGGTTCTGTCGGTGAGCGTTCTCCTCGCGTGCTACGCCTGTGGCGGCGGAGGCGGCGGTCAGCTGACGCAGCCCGGGCCGCCCAGCTCCTTTCCCGCCGGGTGCGGCATGTCGCTCTTCACCGAGCCCGAGTGCGAGGCGCTGCTCGACAAGAAGAGCTGCGCGCAGCAAGACCAGTGCGCCCACGACCCGGGCTGCTCGCGCATCGTCCAGTGCTGGAACGCGTGTGAAGCGCAGCGGAAAGAGATCGCGAAGCGCGACGGCAGCGGCGGCTGCGAGTGCTTTCCCAACTGCTTCCCCCAGGCCAACGAGACGCCCGGTTACGTCCCATTCATGCGCATCATCGGCCTCTCGCAAGACTCGCCGCCGCCGGGCATGACCTGTCGCTCCGGATGCTGAGACTGCCGAGACGTCAGGGCGTGAGGGTGCAGGCGTCGACGTGGCACTTGGCGGGGGCGCACGAGGTCACGCAGTGGGTCGGCGCGTCGCAGCGCGGCTTGCCATCGATCAGCGTGCACCGCGGCGTATCGCAGGTGGTGGTGCACTCCGGCGCGTCGCACTTGGCGGGGCAGGAAGGCAGCGCCGCTATCTGCGGGCTGGGCGGCTGCGCGCATTGAATGGCGCAACCGGGGTTGTAGCGCGCGACCGTCTCGCCGGACGGCGTGGAAGCAGACGTGTTCTCGCAGGCCATGGCGAGGCGCCGGGCGCCGTCGTCGCAGGCGGGTAGATCGCTGCCGGCGAGCACCAGGTACGAAGCGGGCGGGGCACAGGCTGCGCCCGCGTCTCCGCCGCCAGGCCACGAGGGCGAAGGCACCACTTCCTTCCAGCCGCACGCCACATGGTCGGCGCACTTGATCTCGCAGGAGGGTTTTCCGTCGAACGGGAGCGAGGCGCACTCCGGCGGCCCGCACTCGGTGTGGCAGCGGGGCGGCTCGCAGACGGGATCGCAGACCGGGCACGCAGAGCCCGCGCAGGTCTCGTGGCATTTCAGGTCACACAGCGGCGGATCGCAAACCGTGCGGCACTCGCTGCACGAAGTGTGGCAAGCCGTGGCGCGGGGCGCGCAGCTGCACGCGGGCGCGCACTTCCATGTGCAGTCTGCACCGACGCACGAGAGGGTGCAGGAGTCCTGGGTTGCAGCCGCGCAGGTGGGCTCGCAATCGGGCACCGCATCGCACGTGGTGGTGCAGCCCTGGGCCGTCTCGCCCGCGGCAAACGCGCACACCGCCGGTGGACGCGGCCCCGCCTCGGGCGACGAGGACCCTTCCGGCGCTGGCGCCGCATCGCGGTGAGCAGCGTCTGCGCCGGCGTCGGGCGCGCTCGCACCACCGACCTTGGCGATGCCGCTGGAGCAAGCTCCGACCACGGCGAGGGACGCCGCGAAGAGAGCGCCCGTGAAGAGGGCGCGAGACACACCGATGGCAACGCGCATGACCAGACAGGACGGCTGTGCCACGCGAAGCTTGACCGACAAATCGGGCTAGCGAGGAAGTGGACCGCGCGCAGCAGGCGGCCCACAATGAAGGCGTGCGCTGGCGTCTACCTCTCGTCGCTTTCGGATTGCTGGGCGCGTGCCAGGCGGCGCCGCGCACGGCGGTCTCCCCGCACGAGGCCAACGAGACGGTCATCACGGTGGAGGACAAGAGCGGTGCTCCCTACGAGCTCGAAGAGCTCGTCATCGGCCTCGACGGCGACCTCGCTTACCGGTGGAACCGCGGGCGCCCGATGGTGCCGGTGCACCGCCCGGTGGAGCCGGGCCTGCACACCATCTCGGCCAAGGTGACCGTGCGGGTGCGCTGCGGCTTCGCGCGGGAGCCCCACGGTTCGTACACGCTCCACATGGCGCGTTCGGTGCGCGTCGATCGGCGGACCGCTTCGCTCACGCTCACCCTGTTCTCGCGGGATCTCCTGAGCAAGCCGCAGGAACGCTTGGGGCTCGCGCTGCGGGCCGAGGGCATGCTGGTCGATGCGCCGTACGCGGTGCTACCGGCGGTGGCCGATCTGTGCGCGCCGCTCGAGCTGGAGGAGCGCGTGGAGTGCCGTGTGCGAGCCGCGATGGATCTGGCGCGGCAACAGCGCGACGTGGTGCGCCTCAACTGCGCGGAAGACAAGCGGCGCGCCCTCGAACGGCTCACCGGCGCCGCGCGGACGCCGACCTTCGGCGCCGACCTCCGGCGCATCGACGCCGACCTGGGCTCGTGCATCGGCGAGGCGCCCTCCCCCACCGCGGCACCGGGAAAACCGCGAGATGTGTGGGAGGAAACGGCGCGATGTGCGGAAGACCCTGACCCACGCTGAGCGCCGATTTTTGCTTCGCGAGGAACCGCGTTTGGACTAGGGTTCCCGGTTCATATGAGGGTGGGAATGGGG